>PXBW01000073.1 GCA_003566775.1 candidate division WS1 bacterium | reverse complement strand
GCTGTTCTCCGCAGAGGCCGATGGACAGCAAATTGGACTCCTGAGTCTTACCCATCCCGGCATGATGCTCGATGACGCCTATGCCGTACAGTCGGCACTGGTAGCGCGCAAGCGTGCCGCGGGGGGGCGTTCGATCGGCTGGAAGATCGGGCTGACTTCTCGGGCGATGCAGCAGGCGCTGGGAATCGACACGCCGGATTCGGGGGTGCTGTTCGACGACATGCTGTTCGAGAATGGCGCCGAGGTGCCGACCGGGCGTTTCATTCAGCCCCGGATCGAGGCCGAAATCGCCTTTCGCATGGCCGCGCCACTTTCGGGCGCATGCGTGACGCGGGAGAAGGTGCTGGCTGCGACCGAGGCCGTGGCGCCATCGCTCGAAATCCTGGACACTCGAATTTTGCGCGATGATCCCGATACCGGGAAGACGCGGCAGGTTACCGACACGATTGCGGACAATGCCGCCAATGCTGGCCTCGTGCTGGGCCGAGACCATCGCGATCCGCAGAGGCTGGACCTGCGTTGGGTTGGCGTCATTCTGCGGCGCGACGGCGTGGTTGAGGAAACGGGCCTCGGCGCCGGCGTGCTCGACGATCCCGTCGAGGGCATCGTCTGGCTCGTCCGTCGCCTGGCGCGCTATGGTCAGGGGCTGGCAGCGGGCGAGATCGTGCTCTCAGGCTCGTTTGTCCGACCCGTCGAAGCGCCTCCGGGCAGCCGTTTCGCGGCCGATTTCGGCGCATTCGGAACCGTTCGCATCGACTTCGCGTAAGGATTGCCATGCCTGCACCGATCAATCGACTGAAGCAACGCCTCGTTGCCGGCGAGGTGACCCACGGCCTTTGGTTGGGACTGGGCGAACCTTATGCGGCCGAAATTGCGGCCGAGGCAGGGTTCGATTGGCTGCTGATCGATGGCGAACATGCTCCGAATGACATCCGCTCGATCTCGGCGCAGATCGCGGTGTTGCAGGGAAAGGGCGCTGAAAGTGTCGTGCGGCCGGTCGACGACAATCCCGCCTTTATAAAGCAGGTTCTCGACGTCGGTGCGCAGACGCTACTGATCCCGATGGTCGAATGCGCCGACCAGGTCCGGCGCATCGTCCGCGCGACGCGCTATGCGCCGGACGGGACGCGCGGTGTCGGCGCTGCGCTTGCCCGGGCGTCGGGCTTCGGCGCAATCGGCGACTACCTGACTACCGCCAACCAACAGGTATGCGTGATCGTGCAACTGGAATCCCGAGCGGGCCTCGCGGCGCTCGACGCGATCCTCCAGGTCGAGGAGGTGGACGGCGTTTTCATCGGACCGGCGGATCTGGCCGCTGACATGGGCTATCCAGGCCAGACAGAGCATCCGCATGTGCGCGAGGTTGTGCTGGATGCGCTGCGTAGAACGCGTGCGGCGGGGCGCGCTGCGGGGGTCCTTGCCACTACGCCCGAGTTTCTCGCAGCTAGCCGCGAGGCGGGAGCTACCTTTCTCGGTGCTGGGATCGACGTAACACTGCTGGCGCAAAGCCTGCGCACTCTTGCCCGAACCTGCAAGGCAGCGGATGACTGACGCTCGCGGCGTGCACCGCAACGCAATGAAACCGGATGAATTCAGCGGACCGACGGTGTCTGTCGTACCTCTCCGGGCTCAGGACCGACACCGTTGCGCATACCGTCTGATGACCGTGTTGTCCCTTTCCCTGGGTACGTTTTCCATACG
The DNA here is from genome assembly GCA_003566775.1 of candidate division WS1 bacterium. GTDB lineage: Bacteria > Armatimonadota > Zipacnadia > Zipacnadales > UBA5352 > UBA5352. The sequence continues at coordinate 5,583 of PXBW01000073.1, read as the reverse complement.
GGCTCACTGACAGATAGGCCGGCGGCAGTGAAACCGTTCCGTACGCCGAAGCAGGCTTGCGGTTATGCAGCCTGAAATCGAAGTTCCTCGCTACGAGGCGTTAGGCTTCATCAGGTTCAACCAAATTTTTCTGAAGGTCTTCAAGGTTATGCAGGAAGCGGGTTAGCATGTCGCAAAGCATAGTGGTTTCTTCCGGCGAAAATCCTTTGAGCAACTTCTTTTGTCTGTCCAGGGCTTCGCGCAGGATGCGCTCGTGAAGGGCGTGCCCTTTTTGTGTCAGCTTCAGGCCTCGGCTTCGGCCATTGGCTTGCAGCTCACCTTGCGAGACAAGCCTGAGTTTTCGAAGCCTTTGTACGCTGCGGCTTACTGCGGCCTTGTCGATCCCGATAACTTCGGATGACCTTGAGATCGTTGCGCCCGGCTCGCGTGTCAACATCACCAGCATGCGCCAATCCATCGCGCCGATACCGTATCGCTCCTGGTAGATTCTGGATGCGGCACGAGTGAAACGGTTTGCTGCGAAGGTCAGCAGAACGGTCGGCGAGCGGCTGAAGCTCAATGTCGTGTGCGGAGCCGCGTCACCCTCCTCTACCTGAACAAGGAAGAGCTCGTCGGGCAGCGACGAGGAGGGTGAAGCTTCGGGAACAAATACTTCGGAACGAGCTTTCATCCGTCAACGATAGCCCTGATCGGACGCCCTACGCAACCGAGGCGGATAGCTGGAGCTTGGCGATCCGTTCTAATGTTGACTTGACATCTACGGATTGCCTGCGAGTATGAAGTGAGCATGGTTTGCCCTGCTGCGAGGGAGGAAATCGTTATGTCAGATGACCGGCAGGAGACGGCTGTCGCATCGTGCCCATTCCAGTCAATTGGAAGGGAGTATGCCGCATTCGAACATGAGCCGATGTACGCGTTCTTTTCGCGGGTTCGGCCCCTTGCGCCCATCTTCTACTCGGATGAAATCGGATACTGGGTTGTTACGCGTCGTGTCGATGCACTCACCGCGCTGCGCGACCACGAAAGATTCTCGGCCGAGATTGCAACACAGCCGGTCCAACCTTGGCCACAGCAGATTACCGGGTACCTGAAGCAGAGGAATTTTACTAACGAGGCCGTGCAGGTGGCCTGCGATCCGCCGCGGCACACCCGTATTCGCCAGATTGCGGCGCGTTTCCTGAACGTCCGCCAATTCTCCTTGTATGAGGAACAGTTCCGGCAACTCGTGAATTCGTATCTTGATCGGATTGAGGGGCAGGACGAAGCGGACCTTGTCGACGCGATCTTTTATGAGTTCCCGGCGCAGGTTGTATTCCTGCTTCTTGGGGAGGACGGATTTGATCCCCGCAAGATCAAGCAATGGGGAGATCTAAGGCTCAACATGATCTGGGGGAAGCCGAGCGACGCGGAGCTAGAAGCGGGCGCGCGCGATCTGGCCGATTTCTGGGACTACACGGTGAACCTGGTGGAAGAGCGCAAGAAAAAGCCGGGGAACGACTACCCCAGTTTCCTGCTGGAGAAGCGCGCGGGTGACGATTCGGTCTTGACCGAGAATGAGATCAAGAGCCTCGTTTTCGGCCTGCTGCTTGCGGGGCACGAAACGACGACCAACGCCGCCGGCAACATCACGCTGGAGCTGCTTCGTCACCCGAAGCAGTGGCGCAGGATTGTTGCGGACCCCGCGCTGATTCCGAATGCCGTTGAGGAAGGGTTGCGTTTCGCCTCTTCGGTGGTCACTTGGCGCCGCACGGCCAAGGAGGATGTGATCGTTGCCGGCCAGGAGATTCCCAAGGGCAGCAAGATTCTGATTGCTCTGGGCTCGGCGAATCGAGACGAGTCGCACTTTGACGAGCCGGAGGAGTTCGACGTGGAGCGCGACAATCCGCGCGACCATCTTTCCTTCGGCAACGGGACTCACGCCTGCCTGGGGGCACCGCTGGCACGTCTGGAGTTGCGCATTCTTCTCGAGGAACTCACACGCCGATTTCCGAATATGACCCTCGTCCCTGATCAAGAGATCGAATGGACGAAGACGATCTCGTTTCGAGGGCCGGACAAGCTTCGCGTCCGCCTGCACGGCTGACGAGCCGCGCAGCATCTTTCTTGCCAGAACGTGAGGCCATTGCGCAGCCACGCGACACAGAGGGAGAGGTCTTGATAGCCTTGAAATTCATTCTGACCGATGGATCACAGAAGGTAGTTGAGGCCACCGAAGGCCATTCGCTGATGGAAGTCGCCATTGCTCAAGCTGTGCCCGGCATCATTGCGGAATGCGGTGGATCGATGGCCTGCGTGACCTGTCTTGTCCGCTTTGATCCTTTCATGGCCGAACGCCTTGGCGCGCCGGACCATATGGAAGATGAAATGCTGGACTTCGCAGCGGCCGAGCGAACGGAAAACAGCCGCCTCAGTTGCCAGATCAAGGTTTGCAGTTGGAAGCATGGGGCCACGATAACGGTGCCCGCGACACAGATTTGACGAACTGCATCTCAATAGATCCTCAGCCGACAAAGGAGACGTGACATGAAAATGCAACTAAAGGCCCTCGTACCGCTTGCCTTGCCATTTCTGGCAGCGATTCCCGCTCAAGCGCAACAGACACTGACAATCGCTTCCTGGGCGCCGCCCCAACATGTGGTCAATGCAGAAGTCTGGCCGGCCTTCATCGAGAGGCTCGAGGAGATTTCGGATGGTCAGCTGACGGCTCAGGTCAGGCTTGGCCTCGTTCCGCCGCCCGCCATGCCGGACCTGGTCCTTGATGGGGGTGCAGACATCACCTTCATCTTCCACGGCTACAACGCAGGTCGTTTCGTAACGGGCGAACTTGTCGAGCTTCCCGGCACAGAGGGCGATGCGGAGGCGACTTCTGTCGCCTACTGGAATGTCTGGAACGACTACCTGCGTCAAGCTGGAGAGCAGGACGAGTACAAGACGCTGGCGATGTTCATGCACGGAGCGGCGCAGTTTCACCTTACTACCGAGGTGGACGGGCTTGGTGCGATCGACGGGATGAGGCTGCGGGCACCGGGCGGCGTCGGCTCGATGGTTATCGAGCGTCTGGGTGCCGTCGGGATCCAGGTTCCTGCGACGAGGGTCTACGAAACCTTGTCCTCGGGGGCGGCCGATGGTGTTGTCATGAATGTTGACAGCCGGATCGGATTCCGGCTTGACGAGGTGGCGCCCGTCCTGTTCGAAGTCCCTGGTGGCCTGTATCGCGGGTCGTTTGCAGCGATAATGAACCGTGAGACCTGGGACAGCCTTGACCCCGATCTGCAAGCCAGGCTCGATGCCGAACTGTTCGGCGAGCCGCTGTCACGCCTTTTCGGCGCGGCGTGGGCGCAGGGCGACGCCAACGCGCGCGCGGCGGCTATCGAGGCGGGAACCCCGGTGATAGCCCTCGATGCTGCGGATATGGAAGTCTTTGAGGCTGTCCAGCGCGAGGTGGAGGCAGAGATACTGGAAAGGGTTGCCGCGCGCGGTGTTGATGCTGAAGGCGCGCTTGCAGCCTTCCGTGCGATGTCTGCTAGTGTAGACGTCGAGTGATGAGCCTGCGCATTCTGCGTTTTGCGGCCAACCTACCCCTAAGGTTGGCCGCGATCATGCTCTTCTTGATGATGGTGTTGACCTTTGTCGATGTGATCGGGCGCAGCGCTTTGTCTGCCCCCATTCCCGGAGCGGCCGAGCTGACCGCCATCTTGCTGGCCGCCGTGGTCTTTCTGGCGCTTCCGGCAACAGGGATTCTGGACCGGCACATCTCGGTGGATCTGATCGATGGCGTGCTGTCCGACCGGGTAAAGCGGTTGCGCGATGCTGTCATCAACATCGGCTTTGCCATCGCGCTGTACTGGCCCATCCAAGCCGCTTGGACCAACGCAACCCGTACGCTGGGCTATGGCGAAGTCACGCTTTACCTTGGCCTGTCCGTCGGTGCGATCGGCATGGCAATAACCGTGGGACTGGCGGCCGGGGCAATGTCGCTTCTTCTGCGCGGCATTGCCCTTCTCGCTTTTCCCGACGTGCTGATGCGCATGGAACGTAGTCTTAGTCCGAACTGACCAGAGGATGGCGTCATGATCCCCGCGTTGATCGGATTTGCGGCCGTCCTCTGCCTTGTGCTGATGAAAGTACCGATCGCGCTCGCCATGGGGCTCGTGGGTATTATAGGATATGCGAGCGAGATCAGCATGAGGGGGGCGTTGTCCATGGCATCCCGTCTGATACTTGATGGCGCCCGCGACTACGGCCTTTCCGTTGTCCCGCTGTTCATTCTGATGGGGCTTCTCGTGAACATCTCGGGCATGAGCCGCGAAATGTACCGCTCTGCTCACGCGTTCCTCGGCCACATGCGCGGTGGGCTGGCGATGGCAACCATATCTGCATGCGGCATGTTCGCGGCCATTTCGGGATCGTCCCTCGCCACTGTCTCAACAATGAGCCGGGTTGCTATGCCGGAAATGCGGCGGTTCGGCTATGACGACGCGCTGTCGACGGCGTCGATTGCCTCGGGCGGAACGCTTGGTATTCTGATCCCGCCATCCATCATTCTGGTCATATACGGCTTGCTTACGGAAAGCTCGATCCGGGCGCTGTTCCTGGCCGGTATCATTCCGGGGCTACTGGGCGTGCTGCTTTACATCGCCGTGGTTGCAATCATCGTAAGGTGGCGGCCATCTATGGGGCCCCGCGGTGACCGAACGCCATGGCGAGAGCGCCTGCGTTCCCTCTCGGGTATCGGTTCTGTCATCGGCCTGTTCATCTTCGTGATCGGTGGGCTTTACGGCCTTCTCGATTTCTATCCCTTGCATCTGCGGTTTTCACCGACAGAGGCTGCTGGCATGGGGGCGATGGGCACATTCCTGATTGCGCTCTGGCGCGGGCGTCTGACTGTCCGGAATACTATGGGTGCGCTGTCGGAAACAGCGGTAACGACTGCAGGATTGTTCTCGATCCTTATCGGTGCGTGGATCTTTTCGAACTTTGTAAATCTGGTCGGAATGCCCGAAGCGCTTGTAGCAATCATCACTGAGAACGATCTCCATCCGATGATGGTGATGTTTGTCATCCTGTTGATCTATATCGTGCTTGGTTGTGTCTTTGAAAGCCTCTCGATGATGGTCTTGACAGTTCCGGTCTTTTTTCCGGTCGTCGTGGCCCTGGGGTTTGACCCAATCTGGTTCGGCATTGTGGTGGTTATTGTGATCGAAATCAGCCTGATCACACCTCCTGTCGGGCTTAACATCTTTATAATGAAGTCGGTGGTGCCCGATGTCCCGACCGGCACAATCTTCAGGGGTGTGACTCCGTTCTGGATTGCCGACATTCTCCGTTTGTGTCTGGTTGTCCTGTTGCCAGTCATCAGCCTTTATCTGCCCGGACTGCTGCTGTGAACGGGCGTTGGAAAGCACGTTAGGCACCTCAGGGTCTTGACACGGTACTCCACGCCCAGTCACCGAACCGTAGGTAGGGCAGTGGGGTCGCGTAAGCCCATCGAACGAGATGATCAGCTGCACGCCGCTCAGGCCGAGATCAACCAGCTGGCGCAGGAAAGCCGACCAGCCGGACTTGTCCTCCTTGGCGCCTTCG
>PXBW01000103.1 GCA_003566775.1 candidate division WS1 bacterium | reverse complement strand
TCGCACGGTCAGATGAGCGGCACGATCGAGGACGAGGGCACCAACCTCGCGGGCGACGATCCCGGCTTCGTCTCAATCGATCCGGTGCCGCTGTCCGCTCCGGACGGGGGTAACGGCCCGAGAGGTGAGATAATCGAGCGGGATCTGCGCCTGCTTGCCGAGACGCGGGCGGTGGGCGCCGCGGGGCCGCTTCCCGAGGCCGCACTGCCTGCCCACGCCGTGACACACGAGTATGTGCCGCACTGCGGCTCCCGTGAACGCACGGATGATCCTGCCGGCATGGGGGCGCTCGGCCCTGCGGATCCGTGATTGCTGTGCGGACGCCCTGTGGGGAAGGCCCCCGGCGACTCCGCGGCGAACCTGTGGTGCGATTGGGATCAATGCTCCAATGTCTCAGCAACCGACATCTACTGCATCGGAACCGAAAGCGACGCTCCGGGGACAGTTCACTGAGGCCTTACGGGCCGACAGAGGTGATACGTTGTGCGTGAAGCGATTCTTTACATGACTGTTATTCTGCTTGCGACCACTGCGGTTGAGACGATAGCACAGCCTCCGCCGCTCAACCCCGATCCGGACTTCGAGCATGCGGGCACGGACGACCTTGGCCCCACGGAGGTGCGCTATGCCATCAAGGCCAGCGACCCCACCACGCGACCACACTGGAACGTCGTCCCGCGCACGGACCCGGACGAGCCTGAGCGCGGCCAGTATCTCAGCGTGGAGGAGTTTGATGAAGCCTGTGGCGCCCTCTACGTAGGTCAGCGCGTCAGCCTGCCCGAGGAACTGCCGGATCTGGGACTCTCGGTCGAGTTTCAGACCTACTGTCCGATGGACGAGCGAAGCGGCTCCGTCGCTCTCGGCGTCATGCTTCCGGAGGTTTGGGATGCCATCTCGGCCGATCCTCGCGAGGCGGATATGCCGCCCGGCGGTCAGGATTGGCTCCTGCTCCATGAGATTCACGCCAACCGCGAGGTGCGCACGGAATGGACGTACGGTGAGGTGCCTCCCGGGGACGTCGCAAGGCAGCTTACACCGCACGCGGGAAGCGAGGTGGTGATAGTTGTCGCCTGGAGTACCTGGCACGAGGGCCTCGAGGAGTGGGCGCGATTCGACAAACTCCGCCTCGGACAGCCTCTGCCACGGGTGACGCCTGTCGCGTGGCCCTCGCGATCGTACCACGGGGAACCGCTCCCCGTGCGGGTGGCGGCAACCGGCTATGCCGAACTCGAAGTGGAATTGCGCTACCGTCCGGAGGCGGCGGAGGAGTGGGAGCGGATCGATATGGCACCGGAGGGCGCAGAGTTCTTCCTCGCGACCGTGCCGGGCGAAGCTATTCAGGAACCGCTGATGCTGCAGGCCGCTCTGCGTCATGAGGGCTATCCCGAACAGGTTACCGAGATTCACGCGGTGCGTCTCGCGGAACGGCCTGCCCGTCCGAGCCTGCTGTACACCCCTGCGGAACTGGAGCGCATGAGGGAGAGAGCGGAGGAGTATGACTGGGCGCGGGATATCCGCGATGGGATCATCAGATCCGCAGACGGGTGGATGGACCGAGAAGGCGATCCACCGTCGGGGCAGGGTGGGTGGAGCCATGACTACGTCTGCCCGGATGACGGAGCGCGGTTAAGGTTCCGCGAATCGCACCCTCATCAGCACCTCTGCCGCTCCTGTGAGGAGGAGTGGGAGGGTGAGCAGCTTGACGCCACATGGCGCAGTCACATGCATGGGCGCTTCGGCAGCGGTGCTCGGAACCTGGCGCTTGCCTACCGGCTCACCCGGGAGGAGCGCTACGGCAGGCGGGCTGCCGAGATCATCCTGTGGTACGCCCGGAACTACCACACCTTTCCCTACGGACGTGGGCCGGCGGGGCGGGGTAGAGTGCACTCGCAATCACTCACCGAGGCAACCTGGCTTATCACCATGTTTCACACAGCGGACCTTGTGGATGATGTGCTCACCCCGGAGGAACGCAGAGAAGTCGAGTTGAATCTCGTACGCGCGGGTGCGGAGCATATCAGTCAGTTCACCTTCGGCATTCACAATATCCAGTGCTGGCACAACGCCTGCATGGCTATCGCGGGCTACTACCTCGGCGACCCGGACCTGGTGGAGCGGGCCGAAGAGGGTGATATCGGCTTCCATCGGCAGGTCGAGGAGGGAGTGCTCGAGGACGGAATGTGGTACGAGCGCTCCACAGGATATCACTACTACACGCTCAACGCCCTGATCGCGCATATCGAGGCGGCGCGCCGTAACGGCAATCCGCTGCATGAGAACGATCGCATCCGCCGGATGTTCCTGGTGCCCCTGATGCTGGCGCAGCCCAATATGGTCCCGCCCTCGCTGAATAATCAGAGTTACACGCGGTCACCCATCAACACGGATACGCTGGAGATTGCAGTCGGCTGGTATGAGGATGAGGAGGCACGCAGGGCCCTCAGCGAGCTTTACGAGCGACATGGCCGATCGCGTTCACACATACGGGCGCTGCAGTACGGTGAGGAACTGCCGCCCGCGGGCGATTACGACCCGCCCGGCAGCATCGATCTTTCGGGCGTCGGGCTTGCGGTGCTGCGGGAGGGCCGGGGCGATGATGCCGTCGCGGCAATGCTCCGATACGGTGAACACGGCGGCGGACACGGACACCCCGACAAGCTCCAGATCATACTCTTCGGCCTGGGGCAGACACTCATGCCGGACCTCGGCACCACGGGGTACGGGGTCCCTCTGCACCGGGAATGGTACGTCACCCCCCCCGGACACAACACGGTCACGATAGGAACCGACTCACAGCGTCCAACTACGGGAGAGTTGCTGGACTTTCGGTCGGAAGATGGCTGGTCCAGCGCCGCGGCACGATCGACCGGCGCGTATCAGGATTGGGAACTCGTGCGCCGGGTGCTGCTTACTGAAGGACTGCTGGTTGATGAGTTCACCGTGAGTGGCGAGGAGTCGGATGCCGTGGACTGGTTCGCACGAGCGCCGGGGGAACTTGTGCCCGGCTTTGAGGCGGCTCCGATAACGGAGGAAGCTCCCAACGTAACATACGGTTATCTACAGGAGATGCGCGGTGCGGTCACAGATGAGGCCTGGAGCGCATGGTGGGCGGTGGATGACGACGGCTCACGTCTGCACCTGACCTTCGAAGGCGCGCCCGACACTCAGGTGGTTGCCTGCCTCGCCCCCGGCATCCCCGGCGATGACCGGTGGCACACCCTGCGCGTGCGTCGAGACGCCGCCGAGACCACCTTCCGCGTGGTCCATCAAATGCTTGAGCCGGGGCAGGAGCCCGCACCGGTGAGCTTCGAACCTGACAGGGTGCGAGTGGGGGAGATTGAAGCGCTGCGCGACGGTGATGGTCTTCAGTTGCGAGAAGTGGACTGAGCGAGAGCGCCTACGATATACGAGCAACCGGGCGTATTTGCGCCCGCTGGGTCACGCAGTCACGAGCGATCAAGCGGTCTGTCCATCGCAGCCGCACGCGATCACGTCGCTGTAGTACGCTTCAGCACGATCCCAGTGGAACCGGAAGGGCGGCTCGCAGGGGTATCTCTCCGGGAATGCCTCCTGCAGCAGCGCGAATGCGTGCACGTTTGCCGACATCGAGTGCGGATTATCGCGCACCTGTGCCCCGTGAAGGCGGTAGAACTCATCCAGCGCAACGCTTGCTCGCGCAAGCGCCTGATCCGCCTCCAGGCGCCGGTAATCGAGTTTCCTCGCGGGCCGAAGGAGCAGGTATATACTGTCCATGGTCAGAAAGCGCGGCCGGTCCTCCCAGAAGCCGGATGGTCTCTGCAGCGAGAAAATGGTGTCGAGCATCCGCTCAGGTTCTGGTGGCATTCTCCCCGCCGCCCGGTGCAGGGCGGTGTAGGCGAAGGTGCGGCTGATGTTCACGCGCGAACGCGGCCAGGCGCCTGTCTCCGGGTCCTGCTGCTGAGCGATCTTGCGGTAGTAGGTGTCGGCCCACTCGGGATCATCGAGACTCACCAGCAGCGGGGTGAGGGCGAGCACCTCGTGATGATTCGACTCGGGGCCGTCCCAGTCAACGGCGTCGAACCAGCGCTCAAGCCCCTTGACCGTACACGCGGAGCGCAGATGATGAGGGAAGTGTCGCAGGTCCGCACCCAGCAGGTTCAGCGCCCGCACTGTCTGCCAGAACGCGTGCCCGCAGGAATGCCCCTGTCCCGCAGGGCCGGGATCGTGACATATCTTCCCGGTTGACGGGTCCTGGCATCCCTGCAGATACGAGATCACCTCCTCGCGGTGCCCGGCGGCGAGGTCGGTCTCGTTCACCGCATAGCGCATCCAGACGACGTCCGTAGTGCTCATCACGTTAGGGCCGATCTCCGCGTTATGGCGGAAGCCCCCAGTCTGCGGATCCCACAGCGATGCCGTCCACTGGCAGATGGTTTCTCTCACTTCATCCAGAGAGAGCGTCATATGGCCTCCTGTTACACTGCACAACGGCCCCGGCCACGGATGCCTTCAGGCCTCGCGTTCACTCAGGACTTCCTCTTCGTAACGGCGTATCTCGGCCAGCCAGGCGATTCCGGTCGGTACGCCGGCACGCTCACAAAGCTCCTCCCAGATCGTGCCGAAGGGTAACTCCGAACGCAACTCATCGAGCGCCAGCTTCGCATGGCCCACGCCCGAGTACTCCGCTACTACGGCGAGATCGTGGGGCTCCAGCAGCGCTGAAAGCAGGGACTTGCGCACCGCGCGCTCACCCAGCACCCATGCAGCGATACGGTTGATCGATGCGTCGAAGAAGTCGGTCGCCCAGAGAATGTCATCGAAGCGATCGCTGCGCACCGCCTCGGTGCAGACCGCGCGCAGGTCGTCGTTGAAGCGCGTGACGTGGTCGCTGTCCCAGCGCACGCCTCGGGAGCAATGAAGCAGTATCGGACTGACAAACTGAATCGCGGCCGAGATCTTGTCTGCTATCTTCTCGGTCGGATGGTAGTGCCCCATATCAAAGCACAGGCCACAGCCACGGGTGGCCGCGTAGGCGAGATAGAACTCGTGGGAGCCGACTGTGTAGTCCTCCGCTCCGATACCGAAGAGCTTACTCTCTACCGTGTCGATCACATCAAGGTCCTCGGCGAGCACCTCATCGAGTGCCTCCAGCAGCCGCTCTCGGGGGCCCATCCGGTCGGCGGTAACATCCTTGCGACCGTCGGGAATCCAGATATTGCAGGTGCCCGGCCCGAGGCGCTGTGCGATGGCGTCGGCGATCCTCCGGGATGCGATGCAGTGGTCGATCCAGAATTGCCGCGTGGCCTTGTCGGTGGAGGAGAGGGTCATCCCGTCACGCATCTTCGGATGTGCGAAGCAGGTCGGGTTGAAGTCGAGCCCCCACTCATGCTGCTCGCACCAGTCGATCCATGGCGCGAAATGCTCCGGTTCGAGTTCATCGCGATCGACGACCGCACCATCCGTTTCGGCGTACATGGCGTGGAGGTTGAAGCGCAGTGTCCCCGGTATCAGGTCTGCGGCAGTCTCGAAGTCGGCGCGAATCTCCTCACCGTTGCGCGCGCGCCCGCGATAATTGCCGGTCGCCTGGATGCCGCCCGCATCGGTACCCTCCTCGTGGGTCTCGAGTCCGATCACGTCGTCGGCCTGCCAGCAGTGCACCGACAGCGGCGTCTCCAGCGCGAGGTCGATGGCGGCATCGGCGTCTACTCCGAGTTCAGCGTAACGGTCGCGCGCGTTCGGGTAGCTCATCCGGACATGCCCTGCAAGCTCGTTCATGAGCAGACCGTCGAGTGTCATCGCAACCACCTCGTATTCCGTGGCTATGTGCGGTAACACCTTCGACGCGCCCCGCGCCGGGGCCTCCGCGCGCTGCATATTGTCTGCCTGCACAACACGGCTGCACCGGCCTGTTACCGCTCCGGTCCATGACGCGGCCACAGGTCCAGCGCGAGGTCGCGGAAGTTACGCACGCGGTGGAAGGTCGCGCAGTCGGCATCGTGACGATTCGGGCCATCCACGTTGGAGCGGGAGATGACACAGAGATCGTCTCCATCGATGACCGCCGTCGGATAGTTAAACGACTGGCGCAGCCCGTTCGCCCGGGCGATACAGCCCGCCGGGAACCAGTTCAGCCCGTCGAGGCCGTAGAAGAGCATCAGGAAGCGCCGATCGTTGCCGTCGAGTGCCTCGCGGCAGTCCTCGCTCCTGCCCGCCCGGGCGAGATCGACCTGCTGCTGCCCATCCACCGCGAGATTCCCTGTCGCCCAGAACATCCCCGAGACCTCGTCGCGTATCACGCAGAACTTGAGTTGACCGCCGGGCATCGGGTGAAACTGCGTGAACTGCAGGTCGAGGCTCTCTCCGTCATCAGTCAGATCGAGGACCGCACCGAGTCCGGTAGTGGACTGGCCGTGCGGCTTTACCGTCGCGAGGACCCGCACTCGCCCGCCCACCTCGATCACGTTCGGCTCAAGATACTTGCTGCCGAGGTGAGCGAAGGCGGGAGCGACCAGCGCCTCCGGAGTTCCGGGATAGGGCACGGGGTTCGAGATGCGCCATGCCGCCGGGTCCATGAGGTCCGCTGAGAGGTCGCCGACCACCACGCGCGGCCCGCGCCAACTCATCCCGAAGCTGATGTCATCAAGCGCCCAGTAGATCCGCCCGTCGCGGACGACCATCCCGGTCTGGCAGTTCCAGAAATGCCCCTCGAAGAGCGTAACCGCGTCCGACCAGGTGGCGCCATCGTCATCGCTGCGCAACAGCAGCAGGTCGTCGTTACGGAACTCGGTGCCGCCTTTGTTGGCGAAGAGATAGATGCCGCCGTCGTGCAGCCACGGGATCGCCGAGTAGTAGGGCAGTTCCGCGATCTTCTGCCAACTGTCTCCACCATCGCTGCTACGCAGAATATGCGTACGACTCTGCTCGGCGCGGCGGTGGGCCCACTGCGAGCGCGGCACCACCGGCACCACGGCCACCCAGTGATCCGCGCCGAGGCGCGCGAGACCGCTGCCCTCCACGTAATACTCGTAATCTGTGTTGCGCCATACAACGGAGTAGTCCTGTGCCAGTGTCGAAGCGTTCCGGGCAGTTTCGCTCATTGGTTCTCGCCTCCATCAAAGTTCGTCAGCCATTTTCGTTGTGGCCCCGGCGCCCTCGCCGGGGGCCGTCGGCGAACAGCAACGGCAGACCGCAACGACCACGACATACGACAAACGACCAGGCCCACGATCGCGTCTGCCGCGTCGTTCCCCTCTCCTGCTCGGAGTTCGCAAAGCGAACTCAAGGGGGAGGGGTGGCCCGAGCAACGCGAGGGGCGGGG
>PXBW01000069.1 GCA_003566775.1 candidate division WS1 bacterium | reverse complement strand
TGACTTAGGTATGACGAGGGATGCGCGCGGATGCGCCGAATACTCAATATACGGGGTTACCGTGGCGGATGAAGGGGAGTACCCGCGTAGGCTGCACTTCGCATGGTCGCGCCTCGGAGGAGGCACGCCCGAGGAGATCGACAGCAAGCACCTGTGGGCGCGAAGGTACAACGTTTACTACGCGTACACCGACGACGGGGGCGACACCTGGCGGCGCAGCGACGGAAGTCTGTACGAGATGCCGATCGATGAGGAGCGCGCCGAGAAGCTGTATGATTGCGGCACGCGCGGTGTGTGGTTGAAGGATATCCAGATTGATCCTGCGGGCAATCCCGTGATACTGTTTCTCGACGCGGAGGTGGAGACCTACCGCGCCACGTGGAAGGTCGCCCATCGCGGCGGGGGCGCATGGGAAATCGCCGATGTCACCGTGAGCGATCATATGTACGACGCGGGCGCATTAATGGTCTTCGGAGATGACGACCTGCGCATCTGGGGGCCGACGATCGACAATCAGCCGCATGAAGACGGTGGCGAGATCGAGGAGTGGCTGTCCGCCGACGGAGGGGCAGGTTGGAAGCGCGGAAGGAAACTCACTTCCGCCTCAGAATACTCGCACAATCACGTGAAACCGGTCATGGGGCATCGCCATGGGCCGGGGGAGGTGCGAGCTATCTGGAGTTACGGCGATTCCCGAAAGCCGCCGGAGAGCGATGATGTGAGGCTTTACTATCTTGGGGACGGGATGGATGAGGGCCGGGAGATACCTTTCCCACCGGCTCCGAAGGAGAGGCTATGATGGACCTGGAACGGCTGCCGCTCAAGCGCTGTGAGACCTGCGACGCACGCGATGTCTGTCCGTGTCGCGGACCGGCACAGTTGTCATGCTATGTGGTCGAGCAACTGAAGCAGAACTACGGAGCTGCTGGCATAGATACGCCCGAGGAGGTCGGCACACCGGTACCCTCACGGATGCGGGTGCTGGAGGCTCTGAACTGCTTCATGGACGTGCTCTTTCCCGGGAGAATGCAGACCGAGCTGGAGACCGACGTATCGACCGAGGGCTTCGTACAGGAGCGCCTGGCACGCGGCCATCGACTGATCTCACGCGAGATCGAGCGAGCGCTGCCCTTCCGCTGGACCGGGGCTTACGCGCTTAGCAGGGGCGAGGCGGAGGCCGACATCAAGGTGCACGATACCGCAGCGGAGCTTGCGAGCATGTTTGCCATCGAACTGCCGAGCATCCGCGAGCTGTTGATCGAGGATGTGCAGGCGGCGTACTACGGCGACCCGGCGGCACATACTTACGCCGAGATCATGCTCAGCTATCCCGGTCTGCAGGCTATCACGATCCACCGCATTGCCCATGTGCTGTACCTGCTTGACGTGCCTCTACTGCCGCGGATCATGAGCGAATATGCCCACACCACCACGGGGATTGACATTCATCCCGGCGCGGAGATCGGGTCGAGTTTCTTCATCGATCATGGAACCGGGGTGGTCATAGGAGAGACCTGCGAGATCGGCGACCGGGTGAAGCTCTATCAGGGAGTGACACTGGGGGCCCGCAGCTTTCCGCTGGATGAGGACGGGAATCCGATAAAAGATATCAAGCGCCATCCGACGCTTGAGGACGACGTGGTGGTCTATGCCGGGGCAACGATCCTCGGCGGCGATGTGGTAATCGGAAAGGGCGCGATGATAGGATCGAATGTGTGGCTGCTTGAGTCGGTTCCACCGGGCAGTACTGTCACTCAGGGCAACGTTGAGGTCAAGGTCAAACGTAATGATAAGGACGATGCCGAGGGAGGCGATCATGATGGCTGACAAGGCGAAGACGCCGGCTGGACATATCGAGGAGGCGGAGATGCTGCTCGATGACATGCAGCGTCCGGTGGAGATGCGCTATGCCGGGGCGCAGACCCATGCGCTGATAGCGATCGCGAAGATGCTGCACGCGCAGATGAAGGAGGCTGAGTAGCCCGGAAGCGACGTGAAGTGCAGATCGACGAACAGGCGGCGCCATGACGGCGCCGCCCAAGTGTCCCTCACTGAACCAGATGGAGGCCGGTGCCGATTAGGGCACGACGTCTTCGTCCGCGTCGCACTCCCCGTCCTCAATGTTCTCTCCGGAGGTGTCCCTGCTGAACATCGAGCGCTCGACCTGTGCAAGCTCGAACTCCTGCGTGAAGGTGATCGAGTCCTGATTGCATGAGTAGGCACACTGGCCGCAGAAGATGCAGCGATCCATCTCGAACTCGACGTGACCGACCAGTTCTCTGGAACCGTCCTCGCGCTCAACGCGCTCGCGCACGACCTTTATGACATCACCGGGGCAGTCGCGCTGACAGAGTCCGCAGAGGTTGCAGTCGGAGGGGTCGTACCTAAGCCGCCCGCGGAAGCGCTCCGGCGGCGTAAGGCGCTCCACCGGGTACATCACCGTGGCGGGCTTGCGCTTCAGGAGACTGCCCATCAATTCCATCGCCATCGCGGCGATTCCGAGTTTCCGGGCCATAATATTCGCTCCTACAGATGCGTTATGAAGACGACGAGGCCGAGATTCAGCAGGGCCGGGATCCCGAGCCACAGAAGGCACCACTGAACCATCTGCTCGATGCGGATTCGGGCCAGTGCCGCCTGCGCCAGCGCAAGGAAGAAGACGATCGCGAGGATCTTCAGCGAGAGCACGATCATCCCTACGAAGCCGCTCAGCCAGGGCCCCATCGACTCATAGGGGATGCCCCAGAAGTGCGGTCCGCCGAGGAAGAGCGCCGAGATGAGTGCCCCTCCCACGATCGCCTCGGTGAGAAAGGTAAGCTTCCAGACCGCAAGGCGCCTGCCGCTGTACTCGACCTCCGGACCGGTCACGATCTCAGTCTTGGCCTGGGGAATGTCGAAGGGCACGCGCTCAAGCTTGCCGATAAGGGCGATCAGCGCCACAATGAAGGAGAGAGGGGCGGCGGTAATCAGCCAGAGACCGTCGTGTTGGGCTATGGCGACATCACTGATAGACCAGCTTCCCGCTGCCAGCGCCGGAGCGAGGCAGGCGAGGAGAAATGGGACCTCGTAGCCGATAAGCTGGGTCAACACGCGCGTCGAGCCCAGTGTGGCAAATGGATTCGTGGAGTACCACCCACCGAGGAAGAGCGCGAACGCGGGCAGCGTCAGCAGGTACATGACTACGATAAGATCGACCTCGAAGGCGTGCAGCGCGTGGGCCGACCATGTAGGGATGTACACGATCGAGGCGATTACGCCCGCGAGCGCAATCAGTGGGGTGATGGCGAACATCGGACGGTCCGAATGCTCCGGCACGATGTCCTCTTTGGAAAGCAGCTTGATGAAGTCCGCGAATGGCTGCAACAGCGGCGGCCCCACTCGATTCTGGAACTTCGCGATGAGCTTACGATCCACCCATGACGCGAACAGCCCGAAGACCACCAGGAAGATGAACCCCGGGAATACCAGCACATGAAACAACGGCGTCAACACCTGCATTGACGACCCTCTCGTACCCTGCGCCCAAAGGTCGAAGGAAAGCCGACCCGGGGCGTTTGTGTTACCTGTCTCGGCTCAGTTCAAGCAACTCAGACCACGTCATCGTGGTGGTCTCACTGGTTGATACATCGTCGAGCACGACCATCCGATCGGTGCATGAGAAGCATGGATCGATCGAGGCGAAGGTGATTGGAATATCCGCCACGTAGCCGCCCACAAGCATCTCCTGTGCGGCGGGTAGATTCGCGAGAGTTGGTGTGCGGATCTTGAGCCGCTCGGGCACATCGGTGCCGTCGCTGCGCACGTAGTATATCAACTCGCCCCGCTGGGCTTCGATCCGCGCTACCGCCTCACCCTCGGGCACCCTGCGCGGGAAGCGTGTCTGTATCTCGCCCTCGCTCATCATGTCGAGCACCTGCTCACAGATGTTACAGGCATCGATGATCTCATGTACTCTCACCAGCGTGCGCCCGAGCACATCGGCCATCTCCGACATGCGGACCTCGAACTCCACCTGATCGTACTTCAGATACGGGAAGCGGCGCCGCACGTCGTAGTCAACGCCGGATGCTCGAAGCACCGGGCCAACCGCACCGAGATCCAGTGCAAGCGGCCCGGTGATACCGCCGACATTCTCGGTTCGCTTGATAAAGGTCGTCTCGGTGGTGGCGATCTTCGCGTAGTACTCAGTACGCTCACGCAGGTACTCGATACCCTCGCGGATTTTCTCCTCCATCTCAGGCGTAATGTCGTAGCGGACGCCCCCGAGAATCGTCATCCCGTAGTGACCGCGACTGCCCGAGACGGTCTCCAGTATGTCCTGCATGACCTCGCGATCGCGCCAGACGTACATGAAGAGCGTGTCAAAGCCTATCTCGTGGCCGGCGACACCAAGCCAGAGAAGATGGCTGTGAATCCGTTCGAACTCGTGCATGAGCATCCTGATGTACTGCGCGCGCTCGGGGATCTCGACCTCCGCGATCTGCTCTACAGCCATGCAATAGCAAAGAGTGTGCGCGTTCGAGCAGATGCCGCAGACACGCTCACAAAGATAGAGGTCCTGCACGTAGTTGCGCTCGGAACAGGTTCGTTCGATCGAGCGATGCACGTATCCTATGCGTATGTCGGCCTCAACTACCAGTTCACCATCGACGCTGAAGCGAAGGTTTTCGGGCTCCTTCAGCGCGGGGTGCTGGGGGCCGACTGGAAATGACAGCCTAGCCATTCTCTTCCTCTTCCTCCTCATCCCCACTGTCGGTGCGGCGCAACGGGTAATCGCCCTCCGGCCAGTCTTCGGGCAGCACCAGCCTGCGCGGATCGGGATGTCCGTTTATGGTGAGACCGAACATGTCGTTGATCTCGCGTTCGTAGAGAATCGCGGCGGGCACGTCCTCGGTGATCGTGTCGATCTCATCGACGGATTTGCTCACCGATGCCCGCAGATTAAGACCCACGGCGTCGAGGACGAAGTGGTAGATCACGTCGATCTCCTCGCCGCGGTCGTTGCCGGTGATCGTTGATAGAAAGACCGGATGCCATGTATCCACGATGAACCGGGCGATGCTCTGCACGTCCGCGGCGGGGACACCGATCCACGCTTCCGCCTCAGAGCGCGCATTCGCCTCGGTGAGTTCGCCCTCATAGTCCTCCTGGATCCTCTGCACAACCTCTGCTGCGGTCAACTCGATCACTCTCAATTTTCGGAAGGACCCGGCCCCGGCGTCTGAGCGCTCTCTCGTTGCTCTTCGATCTCCTCGGGCATGTATATGAGCCCGACGGTGTCCCGCGTGGCCTCGATCTCCTCGACCAACTCCTGCGCCTGCGAGTTCAGTGTCGCCAGCAGCTTGAGGACGCCGTAGGCGATTGCATCGGGGCGAGCGGGGCAGCCGGGGACGTAGATGTCAACCGGGATCGCCGCATCGACGCCACCGAGTACGTTGTATCCCGGGTAGAACGGGCTTCCGGATACACCGCATGTACCCACGCAGACCACGAATTTGGGCTCCGCCATCTGCTCGTAGATACGCACCACGCGGTCTTTGATCTGCCGCGTCACAGGGCCTGTCGCGAGCAGCACGTCGGCGTGCCGGGGGCTTCCCTCCAGCAGCACGCCGAGGCGTTCGAGATCGAAGCGCGGCGTAAGCGCCGCGAGAATCTCTATGTCGCAGCCGTTGCATGATCCGCAGTTGAGGTGACAGACCCACGGGCTTTTGCCCCGCGCCCACCTCACCAGTCTATCTAACATGTCGATTCCTCATTAGCATCCGAGTAACGTCTCAATCCTTGAACAGGATGACGATCGCGACCAGGCCGACCACCAGGTAGCCCGCCTTCAGCCAGAGCATCGCGGTTGCGGGCACTGTGCCGATCACCAGCGCGATTACGTCCAGCAGCGTGAAAATGAAGGCCGCGTGGAACAGGTCGTACGCGTTCGGGAAGCTGTCCTGCTCGAGATTCTCACCACAGGCATAGGTCTTGAGCTTGCCACCCACAGTGCGCGTGACCGGCGCAAGAGCCCTTCCGAGCGTGTACAACACCCAGCCGCCCACCATGCACAGAAGGAAGGCGGTCACAGGATGATAGATTATGCCTGCTGCCGTCATGACAGAGCTTCCTCCACCCTGAACGCATCCCGGTCCTTAGGACACCGCAATGCGTCACTATGTTCATCGAATGAGTCGAGTTCTATCGCAAGTAGTCCGTTCGCGCGCTCGATCCACGCGATTGCTCTACCCGAAGCCGATCATCGTGGCAAGCTGCTGAGCCGCCGGATCGACTATCATCAGGCCCAGGTCAGGATAGACGCCCATAGCCAGCACCAGCACTGCCAGCACCACGATGGGCAGCGCTATCAGGAAGGGCATCGGCTTCAATCGCTTCGGCCTGTTATCCGGAATCGGCCCGAAGACCACTGTGTTGATCGCTCCGACGTAGTAGAAAAGGGATATCACGCTGTTAAGTATCAGCATCACGGCCATGAAAAGGCCCCAGCCGCCCACGTCCGCGCCCGCGCGCACCAGCAGCACCTTGCTGAAGAAGCCGTTGAAGGGCGGAGTGCCCGCAAGTGCCAGCGCGAAGATCACGAAGCACACGCCCAGGATCGGCAGGCTTCTCCCGATACCGGCGAGCTTGCGCATATCCCGTGTGCCCAGCAGGTAAAGAAATGCACCGGCGCACAGAAAGGCCCCGCCCTTCATGATCGCGTGATTGAGGATATGATAGAGCCCACCGCGCATACCACTGAATGCCGCGATATTCGAATATCCCAGCGCCAGGCCCACGCCCATGAAGATGTAACCCATCTGCGCGATCGATGAGTAGGCGAACATGCGCTTCAGATCACTCTGCCGCAGCGCCACGAGATTGCCCACGAACATGGTCAGAAGCGCGATCAGCACCAGCAGCAGCCCTGTGTTGGCCAGTCCGATAGCGAGAAGGGCCTTGAGCATCGTAATCAGCCCCGCCTCGATGACGATGCCGGACAACATCGCGGAGATGCCCGATGGGGCGGCGGCGTGGGCGTCCGGAAGCCATGTGTGCATCGGTACCAGCGCCGTCTTCACCCCGAACCCCACGATGAAGAGGGCGGCGACGGTCAAAAGCTGAGCGCTGCCGGCATCGCCTGCCAGCAATGAGGGCAGGGCCGCGAGGTCGAGCGATCCTGTGTACGAATAGACTATGGCAATGCCCAGTAGCGCCATCAGCCCTCCCACGGTACTGATGACGAGATACTTCACCCCCGCCTCGACCGGCTCCCACTCTTCCCGCTCAAAGGCGACCAGTATGAACGAGGCTATGCTCATGACTTCGAAGAGCACGAACATGGTGAAGAGGTCGCCGGCGAAGCCGATGCCGATGATCCCGGCCGTCATCGTCAGCAGCAGCGCATAGAACTTGCCGATGTTGCGCCGGTGCATGTAACGCATCGAATAGACTGCGACGAATCCGGCCAGCAGCAGTGCGACGGCGGCGAGGAATATGCCGAGGTGGTCGGCCCTGAGGTAGCTTTGCAGTGGGAGTTCCGGCCCCGTCGCGGGCCAGCCCACCACTATTCCCTCATCCAGCGACTCCGAAAGCTGATAGACAACATGACCGCTGCCGAGAATCGCAACCAGCGCCACGCAACCCGTCAGCGAACGGCTCAGTGACAGCCGCCCGATCACGTAACAAAGCAGACCGGCGCCACCTAGGACTACTATCGGGAGAAGTACTTCCATGATCGTTATCCCCAACCCAGAAGCATAACCAGCACGGCAATGAACCCGAGCGCCAGCCAGAGACTGTTATAGTTCAGATCACCGGTCTGACCGAGACTGATCAACGCCGCAAACGCGCGCATCACCACGACCGGGAGGCCCCACAGCCAGTCACCGAACGCCTTGGTGTCGGTCACGAGATCCGCCCACATGCGCGGCTCCTCGGGCACCGGGGACCCGTGGCGCGACCAGCGCATGCCCAGCCAGACGAGAGCCAGAATCGTCACTCCCCCGAGGGCCAGCAGCGCGGTGTTGAACGTGTACTGCAGCAGCGCGCCGGGGACGATCGGCGGAATATCATGGTACACCAGCACCGTTCCGAGATGCGCAGCCAACCGGCCCACATAGAGCCAGCCGATCACCGTCCCGACTGCGAGAACCACCAGCGGCACCGCCATTTGCCATGGTGCGTCGGCCGCTTCCGTCTCACTGCGTCGTTCCCCGGCAAAGGTCAGCCAGTACATGCGGAATGCGTAGATCGCGGTGAGAATCACCGCGAGCACCAGCATGACCAGCGGGATCGTGTGGCCATTGACCAGCAATGCCTCGAACACCGCATTATCGAACCAGAAACCGTTCAGCAGCGTGAACACCGCCAGCGCCGCCGCGCCCACTGCGAAGGTGATATGGGTTAGCGGCATCGAGCGCCTCAGACCGCCCATTTCAAAGAGGTTGCGGGTCCCCGTGGTGTGTATCACCGCACCGGCGGCAAGAAACAGCAGGGCCTTGAAGATCCCGTGGTTGAGCATCTGAAACTGACTCGCAAAGACCGATGCCGCCCCGACCGCCGCCATCATGAAGCCAAGCTGCGAGATGGTTGAGAAGGCCAGCAGGTGCTTGATATCCCGCTCCAGCAGGGCGAGGATCGCGGTCAACAAGGCACTGATGGCGCCGATCCAGACCAGCGTCGGAAGCCACCACGGCAGTACGGTGAACATCGGCAGAGTGCGGGCAACGATATACACACCCGCATTGACCAGCGTGGCCGCATGGATCAGCGCATTGGTGGGAGTTGGCGCCTCCATCGCGTCGGGCAGCCAGATATGCAGCGGGAACAGTGCCGACTTACCCACTGCGGCGGCGATGAAACCCACTCCAGCGATTCCAAGCATATGGTGCGGGATCTGTCCGGCCAGAGCGGCCTGAATCGTACCGCCGATGCTGAAGGGATCCTCGGCGCCTATCCTGTTCATCGCCGTCCACAGAGTAACGACAGCCACCAGCAGTCCGATGTCGCCGAAGCGTGTCACCACGAAGGCCTTCAATCCGGCGTCACGCGCCCGAGATCGGCGGTAGTCGTAGGCGATCAGCAGGAACGAGCAGACGCCGATCAGCTCCCAGAACAGGTAGAGAAAGAGGAAGCTGTCGGCCATCGACTCGGCGATCATCGCGCCGACGAAGAGAAGCGTGAGAAAGTAGTATCGCGTCGGGCCGTACGACTCCTCGCGGGGCTCCATGTACCTTATGGAGTAGAGTATCGCGAGGGCGCCCACACAGGCGGCGACAACCGCAACGTAAAGTCCCACACCGGTAAGGTGGATGCCCACACTCGCGTCGATGCCCGGTATCCACCAGACTCTGGTGAACTCACCGCCCCCCGCGGAGAAGAAGAGACTTACGGCGAGGCCCGCGGTCACGAAGGACGCCGCGACCGTGTACCACTTCATAGCCCGCTCGTTCAGCCATCCGATGAGCGGAATCAACAGACTCCCGCCGAGCGGAACGGCAATAGTAAGCAGTGCCAGCAGTTCAGTGGACGTGACAGCTCACCCCTTAAGCCGCCTCAGAGCGGTGATACTGAGCGTCTTATTGTGGTTGTAGGCGGCAACGACGAGGGAGAGCGCAACTGCGACCGTAACGGCCTCGATCACTATGATGGTGATAACTATCGACTGGGCGGCGGACATCGTGCCGGTCTGCATACCGCCTACGATGAAGATCAGCGGAACTCCCCGCGCCATGATCGACAGACCCAGTACCACCCGCAACAGATTCTTGCGGGTCATCGCCGCATATAGCCCGATGACAACCATGATTATGCCGGTCGCCGCGTAGGGGCTCACTCACTCTCGACCCCCTTCTTCGTCAACACAAGCACACCGAAGGCACCGGTCAGGATTATCATCATCTGACCGATCAGATCGAGGGGGCGCAGGTTCCAGAGCATCTCCCGGAACGGCTCCGTGATCTCCTCGGTGACCGCCGGTGGTGCGGGCTCCATCAGAAAGATGACCAGCAGAGCGGTGAGAATCGCAACCGAGAGCACAACACCCGCGGCTCGTATCATGATTCTCGTGCCTCCGTGAGCGCGATCACCGCGAGGAACAGAACGGTAATGAAACCTGCGCAGACGCTAAGCTCGAAGACCGACGCCCAGGGCGCTCCAAAGCGATAGAACAATGCGGCGAGGATCGCCGACATCACCGCAAGCGCAAGGGCGCCCTTGAGCACGTCCCTGAGGTGAATCGCCAGCAGAGCCAGCACCACGACAAGACCGAGCGCAACCCAGTCGAGAACCTGGATCGCCTCCATGATAGTTTCTGTCTCCTTCGGTTTCGACGCCTCTGAGACGCCGTAGTGAAGTCCCCAGGCGTGTTATCTCGTCAGGCGCTCCATGAAGCCCGGGCAGGCGCAGCGCCGGGGACACGTGGAAGCAGTCGAGATCGGGGTCTCCTGATCGGTTCTGTTCTCCCCCCACCGGGCGGCACATTTCGACGCGCTGTGCGCAAGGACCTCCCCCGCACGCCCGTGGGATCGAGATTCACTGCGAGGATAGCACCTCGACCGTGTCGCGGGCTATCATCAACTCTTCGTTCGTTCGGATGACCAACAGGTGGGTCGGTGCGTCATCGGCCCCGATGGAGATAAGCCCTTCGTCGAAGGGCAGTGGATGAACGTTCTTCTCCGGGTCCTCCACTATGCCGAGAAACTCGAGGGCCCGCACGCACCATCGGCGCTGGAGATGATCGTTCTCCCCAATCCCGCCGGTGAACACGACGCAGTTGATGCCGCCCATCGCCGCCGCGTACGCGCCGATATACTTGCGCACGCGGTAGGCGAAGATCTCCATGGTCAGCCGTGCCCGATCGTTGCCGTCCGCGGCGGCAGCCTGCAGATCGCGCATGTCGTTGCTGATGCCCGAAAGGCCTTTGAGGCCGGATTCCGTGTTGAGCAACTCATCGATCTCATCGAGCGAAAGGTCGAGATTCTGAGCGAGGTGGATCACGATAGCCGGATCGAGGTCGCCGCAGCGGGTACCCATAAGCAGGCCCTCGAGCGGGGTGAAGCCGAGTGTGTTGTCGATCGACCGGCCGGCGTCAACCGCGGTCATCGAGCAGCCGTTGCCGAGGTGGGCGGTAACGATGCGATGGTCCTCATTCGGGATGCCGTGGTCCCGCAGATACTCCGCCGCGCGCAGTGAGACGTAGCGATGCGATGTGCCGTGAAAACCGTAACGTCGGATGCCGTGCTCCGAGTACATCTCCCACGGCAATCCGTAAACGTAAGCATGTCGGGGCATGGTCTGGTGGAATGCTGTGTCGAAGACGGCCACATGAGGGGCCTGGGGGAGAACACTGCGGGCGGCGCGAATGCCCATCAGATTCGGAGGATTGTGCAGGGGAGCGAGTGCCCCGAAGCTGTCGATGGCGTCTTCCACCTCATCGTCGATTACGATCGACGATGCGAACTTCTCCCCCCCATGTACCACGCGATGACCGACCGCGTTGATTTCCTCCAGCGCCTCGATCACACCCGCCTCATCGCCGGTCAGGGCCTCCACCGCCTGTTCGAATGCCACCGAGTGATCGGGCATCTCCACTTCGGCCGCGTACTCTCGGCCGTTGTCGCTCTTCTGCTCGATGTTCGAGCTTTCACTGCCGAGTCGCTCGCAGACTCCGCTCGCGAGCGATGTGTCTGCGTCCATGTCAAAGAGTTCGTATTTCAGCGATGAACTGCCGCAGTTGATAACCAGTACTCTCACGGGCCTACCTCCAGGTAGTCGGGGAAGAACACATATGAGCGGCGATCAATCGATCGCCGATTCCGACGAGGTCTTCAGATCGCCGCCGAAACTGTGCCATCTCACTCCTGATGCGGCGGTTCCGGCTCCTCCTGCTCGTGTTCGCCCTGCTGTGTCAGCAACATCTGCTTGGTCTTCTGCACGGTTGCCTGCACGCGGTCGGTGTAGTTCTCGAGGCGCTCGACCATACTTCGCGCCCAGGCATCAGCCTCCGCGCGGATGTGGTCGGCCTCTACCTCAGCCTCTTCGATGATCGCGTCGGCCTTCGCCTCTGCCTGCTTGACCAGTTCATCGTTTGAGGTCATCAGTTGCGCCTGCTCGCGGGCCGCCTCAATGATCTTCGCCCGCTGTTCGTGCGCTTCCTCCAGGATCCTGTCGCGATCGCGTGCGAGCTGCGTCGCCTCGGTCATCTCCTGTGGAAGGCTCTGGCGCATCTGGTGGATCAGGTCAAACAGATCGGCCGCGTCGAGGACGGTCTTACCGATAAACGGCGGGAAGCGGCAGTACCACTTCTCGCCGCGGTCGGCCGTGTCCTCAAGTTCGTCGAGCAGTCTGAGAATCTCCATCCGCTGACCTCCCTGCGCATGGTCCGCGGCCCCGGCAGGCTCGGCAGCTTCATGCCGATGGTCCGCGCCCTGTCCCGGTGCTTCATCTATGCTGCGATTAATGGCGCATTCTCTCCATGGCCTCGGCGACCACCTTCGGTACGAACTGTGACACATCGCCGCCGAGTGTCCAGATCTCTCGGATCAGTGTAGAGCTTATATATTGCACGTGAGGTGAGGTCACGAGCAGGATGGTCTCCGCGCCGGGCAGCATCTGCCGATTCATCATCGCCATCTGCTGCTCGCGCTCGAAGTCGTCTACCGACCGAAGGCCCTTGACGATCGCGGCCGCGCCGGTATTGCGCGCGGCCTCGACCAGCAGGCCGTCGAAGGTCCCGATCTCCACGTTCTCAATGTGTTCGGTCGCCGCCCGGGCAAGCTCAGCGCGTTCAGCAAGCTCGAACAGCGGATCTTTACCGGATTGAACCGCCGCCAGCAGAAGGACGCGGTCAAACAGGCGCGAGGCGCGCTCGACGAGATCGAGGTGCCCGAGATGTATCGGATCAAAGGTCCCCGGGCAGATTGCACCGCGAAGATCGCTCATGCCTTCACCGGGCCTCGCCCGCCACCTGAAAGAATGAAAGTGCGCTCTCGCCGAACCCCTTGACCTTCGATGGTTCAGGCAGATCGGGTAGATCGTGGTGTGTGCTGTGCTGTAACACTACCAGCCCTCCCGGCACAACACCCTCGCCCCTGACAATGAGCCGCTGACTGAGTGCGGCCAACTCGTCGACGAGATAGGGTGGATCGGCAAAAACGATCTCGAACGATCCCCGCCGGCGGACGACATCCCCGTAGAGGGTCATGACCTCGCCCCGCACGATCTCTGCTGCCTCGGCCAGCTTCGTATGCTCGAGGTTCGCTTCGATGGCCTTGACGGCCCGGCGATCGCGCTCAATCAGAACCACCGGGTCTGCGCCTCGACTCGCGGCCTCGATGCCCACGCTGCCGCAGCCCGCGTACAGGTCACAAAACGCAGCCCCCGCAACGTATGGTCCGATGCTGTTGAACAAAGTCTCCCTAATAATATCAGCAGTCGGTCGAATGCGCAACCCTTTCGGACACTGCAGTTGCAAAGAACCTGCTTTCCCGGCGATTACGCGCAACCGGATGAACCTCCCGTCAGGCGTCCGTCACATCAGTAGTGGAATTCTACACGGCGGCAGATGCCGCCGACCGTCCGGGAAGTTTGACTGTGGGCGCGGATTCTCCTCCCTCGATGCCGGGGTTTCTGCTGATGTGTCTGGAGGAAGAAGGCATTTCGATGTGGAATTAGACCGGGTGATCGAGATCTGTCATCTGCTCAAGCAGCGACCGGACCACTGGAGGGAATGCATAGAGATGTCTGTACTTGCGATCAACGGAGGAGATAAGACGCGGACCGAGGGATGGCCCACCTGGCCGCCCGACGACCCCGGCTTCCTCGAGAACCTCACGAAGGTCATCGAATCCGGAGTCTGGGGTGTCCATGGAGAGTGGACCGATAGAGCCGCGGGGATGATGACCGACTATCATGACACTGAATTCGGCGCCACCTGTTCCTCGGGAACCTCCGCCCTCGAGATCGCATTACGCGCCGTGGGCGTGGAGCCGGGCGATGAGGTTATAGTGCCGCCGTACACATTCGTCGCTACGGCGACCTCGGTGGTAGGGATCGGAGCGATACCGGTCTTTGCTGACATCGATCCGGATACGTTCAACATCGACCCTGCGCTGATCGAGGCAGCCATCACCGAGCGTACAGCCGCGATCAGCGTGGTGCATATCGGCGGCTCACCCGCGGACATGGACCCGATAATGGAGATCGCGCGCAGGCATGGCCTGAAGGTTGTCGAGGACTGCGCGCAGGCACACGGCGCGATCTACCGGGGACGCAAAGTCGGTGCAATCGGCGACGCGGGAGCCTTCAGCTTCCAGTCATCGAAGAACGTCACCGCGGGCGAGGGCGGGATGGTTCTCACCAACGATCCGGAGGTGTTCTCGCGCTCGTGGTCGATCACCAATGTCGGGCGCGTCCCCGATGGTGAGTGGTACGATCATCGTGTTATGGGCTGGAACCTGCGTATGACGCAGTTTCAGGGCGCGCTCATCTGTCGCGACATGGAGCTTCTGCCCGAGCACTTCGAGCGGCGCGCGCGTAACGGCGACTACCTGCGCGAGCGCCTAGAGGAGATCGAGGGCGTGCGACTGCAGAGGCTCACTCATCCCGACAACGTCTCGGCTTTCCACCTCTACGTCTTCCGTTACGATCCGGAGGCCTTCGAGGGCCTGCACCGGGATCGTTTCATTGAGGCGCTCTCCGCCGAGGGCATTCCATGCTCGCGAGGTTATAATCCACTCTACCGCGAAGGCGTATTCGCCGAGACCGCGCAGACCGATCGCTTTCCGTTCTGCGAGCCCTACTACGACGGGGACTGCGACTACTCCGCGGTCTCCTGCCCCGCCTGTGAACTGGTGTGTGACGAGGGAAGCTTCTGGATGCCACAGAGTATCGGCCTTGCTGATGAGAGCGCGATAGACGACGTCACCGACGCAATGCTCAAGATCCGTGACAACCTGAGGGAGCTTATGAGGTGAGCCGCTCCTCCGTGACAGATCACGGTCGTCCCGCTGCCTGCGTGGCACTTGCGCTAATGGCGATCCTCGCCACCTTCGTATGTGCTCAGGCCCATGCCGGACAGATGCTGCGAGTCATCGAGCGCGGCCCGGTAGGCTACCTGCACGGGGAGACGCTCATGCAGCGTGTCGGTGATCTCACCGCGGGCGACTTCGCACACCCGGCAGTCGCGGACTGGAGTGGCGACGGTCGCAAGGATGTGGTGGCGGGGTCAGGCTACGGCGACCTGCTTCTCTTCTCCCGCCCCGACGACGGCCCATGCAGTCCGGCTGGCGCGTTACTTACTGACGACACGGTAGGACTCAGCGCACGGCCCCGCCGCAGCCGGGTCTCGCCATGGCTGGGCGATCTCGACGGCGATGGGGAACTGAACCTGTTGTTGGGAATCGACGATCGTGTCTTCAGTTACCGAGTGCAGGACGGCTCCACTACCGATGCACGGACGCTCGTGAGTCCCGCGACTCATCCCGACCTGAGCGCTCCGCTTGCGCCCGTGGCGGCCGACCTCACCGGCGACGGCACACTGGCGACGCTGATCGTAGATGGAGAGGGAAGAGTAAGCCGCGTCGATGCCTCCGGCGCAACCGCACTGACGGCGGGTGGAGCACGGTTACAGGTGACCCCGCCGGCGCGCGCGTGGGCCGGAGACTGGGATGGCTCGGGTTTCACCGATCTGCTCATCGGCACTGGAGAGGGGAGTGTGCTTCTGTACCGGGGAGGCCCCGAAGGGTTCCAGGAGCCGGAGACCCTGCTCCCCGCGGCCGACGCTCCCGACATCGAGGCGGCTCCCTGGGCCACCGACTGGGACGGCGACGGCCGAGTGGACCTGCTCGTTGGCTGGCGCGGCGGGTTCATATCTCTGTTCAAGCGGCAGGATGACGGGACGCTGTCCGACCTGGGCCTCCTGCAGCAGCACGACGCCCCAATCGATGCGGGCCGTTGTGCGGTGGCCACCGCCGGAGACTGGACCGGCAACGGCCTCACGGACATCGTAGTCGGCGGCGAGGATGGGCGGGTCATGCTCTACCAGAGGATACCTGGCGAGCAGATGCTCTTCGAGCGCGGACAGCGCATCGCCGCGCGCGAGGGCATCATAGAGGCAGAGGGCTCCGGGTACTTTCGCTACGCGGCGCCGGTGCTGGTTGACTTCAACCTGAACGGGCGACCCGACCTGCTGGTGGGCAGCGCAACGGGGAGGATCATCCACTGGGAGAATGCCGCCGGGATGCGCCGAGTCGGCCCCCTGCAGGTGAGCGATACCGACCTGCGCATGACCGGAATTGCCTTCCCCGCACCCTTCGACTACGATCGGGACAGCGAACTCGACCTGTTCGTCGGCGCGCGACCGGTACCATACCGTGAACCTGAGCCCGGCCTGATGCTCCCCGAGATCCCGTCAGGATGCGTGTACTTTGAGAACATCGCGAACCGTCCGGGCGCCACGCCCGAGTTCGAGAAGGGCGTGCCCATCGCCATGACCCTCGTCAGCATCGACGGCGAACTGCGGCGGGATGCCAGCTTCCTCACACCCTACGCGGCCTACCCGGTGCAGTGGAGCAGCCCGCGTACGCTGGATTTCCTCGTGGTCACCCTCAAGGGCACCTTCCTCTTTGAGAACGTGGTGCGCCGGGGTGAGTACGCGCGCCTTGAGGCGATGAGCGAGGGCCGCGGCCTTCCAACCAGGCTGCTCCCGCCGCTTTACTCCGCGGTCCCCGCGGAGATCGACGGAAAGCCCGGTATCCTGGCCGCGGACACGGCCTACGGCTTCGTCACCTGGTACGAGAGATAGCGAGAGGCCGGGGCGAAGCTGCGATCAGCACAGCAGCCGACGAGATGCGATGAGTGGCAGACCGCAGCAGAGGGTAACATAAGGACCGCTGACGACGAAAGAAGAGTAGGAGCAGAGCTTTCTGCGCAGGTTCCCCTGAGGCACTGACGCAGAGTTCCGTCAGGTGCGCACGCACTCTGAAGGTAGGATGATCCTGAAGCTCCGAGGAGGCGCGAATATGCGAATACCATTGCTTTCTGTACTCTCGATGATGCTTCTCGCAGGGATCGGGCAATCGATTGCCGCAGATGATATGTCAATCGAGGACTTCGCGCGGGACATAATACCGGTGGAGGTACAACTGCACGTCAACTACCTGGGTGAGGGCTGGCAGTTGGTCGGTGACCCGCCCGTCCGCGCCAGGAATTCGACCAGGATCAACTTCGTCAGGCGGGGCGTGTACACGCTTATCCGTTTCCGCGAAGGTGTTGGTATTGACTTCATGGCGGTCCCCGGCACGCAGTCCATCCAGGAATGGCCGCAGACCACCGGTCTGAGCGTATATCAGACTCACACCTGTGTAGATGATCAGACGATGCCCATCGGACGAGAGAGCCGCGACCTCTCCGCCTCGGCAGAGATCCACAACGCCTCCGGCGGTATCAACCTGTATTCAGTGGAAGGGCAGCCGGACAGGGTTCGCTTCGGGCTGCATTCGTTCAAAGTCAGCACGGACTACGTCGACTGTCCCAATAACCGCTGCTTCATTCACAACTTCTCGTTCAATGGAAGTATCGCTGAGGACAGGGATCAATGGGTGGAGACCGAAGCAGGCCATAAGCAGTACCTTGGAATCGAGATGGCCGTGGTGGACTGGGACCTGGTCAAGTCGCTGGCAGAGGGCGGTGAGTTGCCGCTTGTGATCCCGGTGAGCATCACGCACACCGAGGAAACCGCCGGCCAGTATGAAGGCGACGCCATGACCGTCACAATATCCGGCGCAATCGCGCCACTGGATGAACTGCCGCTCGAACCCCTCGTTCCTGAGACTGAAGAGGACGAGGGGTAGCCTTCAGTACTACGGAAAGACCCTGATGGGGCGCGCAAGTCACACGCGCGCCCCTGCCGCGTTTCGCAGGAACGACGCAAGCCCACACAGGAGGACGAGACTCAT
This sequence comes from candidate division WS1 bacterium, assembly GCA_003566775.1. Lineage (GTDB taxonomy): Bacteria > Armatimonadota > Zipacnadia > Zipacnadales > UBA5352 > UBA5352. The sequence goes on along the minus strand of PXBW01000069.1, from coordinate 9,026 downwards.
GCCGTGGATGTACAGACTGAATCTGCCGGGAAGCACCGGCGGCTTCCTCGGACGATGCGCCGCCCCGGAGCGTGATGAGGCAGTCGCGCGGGCACTGGACAGCATGGGCGAAGGCCGCAGGCTGATACAGGCCGAGCAGGTGCACGGCGGTGACATTGCCGTTGTCACTGAAGAAATGGTTGAGCGTGACGCGACGACGCTGCCCGGGGTCGATGCTCTGGTCACCAATCTGCCCCACGCAGCGCTCGCCATCTATGTCGCCGATTGCCTGGCGATATACCTCGCCGATGTCCGGGGGCGGGCGGTAGGCCTCGCTCATGGCGGTTGGCGCGGACTCGCCGCGAGCATCCCCGTCGCGCTGGTAGACGCACTCGCGGAGGTCGCCGGTGGCTCAGCCGCTGAGATGCGCGCTGCTCTCAGCCCCTGCATCCGCGGTTGTTGCTTCGAGGTAGGAGAGGAAGTCGCGACACGATTCGACCACATCAGGGGTGCCGTGGATCGCTCGGGCCCTGAGCCGCATGTGGACATGATCGCCGTGGCGGCAGAGCAACTGCGTGCCGCGGGTGTGCCCGGGGGGAGCATCGAGGTCATGGATGGCTGCACTCGCTGCGATCCCGAGAGCTTCGCCTCCTACCGCTGGGACCCGGAGCGTTGCGGCCGCAATGTCGCGCTTATCGGCAGGAAATCGGGGTGATCTCCTGCCCGGAGATGCCTGCAACTCAGTCGCAGGGCCTGTCCACCGGCGCTGTATCGATCACCAACTGTTTGCTCTCATCCATCCGCAGAGTCAGGTGTCGCCGCCAGGCCTCATCGCGCTCGGGATAGTCGCTGCGATAGTGTGCGCCGCGGCTCTCGGTACGCCCGAGCGCGGCTTCCACGACCATGCGCGCGACAGTCACCATGTTGGCCGACTCGGCCTCCTCGCGCGAGGCGAAGGGAACCGTGGCGATTCCCAGCGTCCACGCGGCCAACTGCTCCTGCGCCTCACGCAGGGCCTTTTTCTCGCGCTCGAGGCCCACATGTGAATGCATGAGTCGTTGAAGCTCTCCGCGAATCGCCGGCGGGGCAACGCGCACCGGCGGCGGGGCAAGCTCGGCGGCCATCCCGAGTTGCTCATACGACAGCTTCGGCAGCGCGGGCGAAATGCGCGCCACACGCATCCCGAAGACAAGCCCCTCGAGGATTGAGTTCGAGGCGAGCCGATTGCCGCCATGCAGACCCATGCAGGTGCATTCTCCCACCGCCAGCAGCCCCGTCAGGTCGGTGCGCGCGTTCGGATCGGCCACAATCCCCGCCATCGAGTAATGTGCCGCAGGGGCGACCGGGATCCGCTCCCGGTAGATATCGAAGCCCTGCCGCTGCAACTCCCCCACGATGCCCGGAAAGCGCGACAGAAAGCTCTCGAGCGGAATCGAGGAGAAGTCAAGGTCCACGTACTCCCGTCCATCCCTGCGCATCTCGCGGAAAACCGCGCGCGCCACCACGTCCCTCGGCGCGAGGTCCTCGTCCTCATGGTAGCGGGCCATGAAGGCCTCGCCTGCGGCGTTGCGCAGGACTGCACCCTCACCCCGTACCGCCTCGGAGATAAGAAACTTCGGTGAGCCCTCGTGATAGAGAGCAGTGGGGTGGAACTGAATGAACTCCATGTCCATCAGACGGCAGCCCGCGCGCGCGGCGGCGGCCATCCCGTCGCCGGTGGTCACCGGCGGGTTGGTGGTAACCGAGAACAACTGCCCGAGGCCCCCGGAGGCGAGAACCGTCACCGACGCAAGAAAGCGTACGCGCGCGTCCTGGTTGAGATCGAGTGCGTCAAGACCGACGCAGCGGCCCTCGACCGTGAGCAGATCGGTCATGATGGTGTGTTCGAAGATGTCGATCGACGGATGCACCTGAGCGCGACGGGAGAGCGTCCGCTCGATCTCGTGCCCGGTCTCATCACCTGAGGCGTGCAGGATCCTGCGGATACTGTGCGCGGCCTCGCGCCCGCGCACCATCTCGCCGCCCTCTCGGTCAAAACGCATTCCGAGTCGGATCAACTCCTCAACCGCCGCGGGACCTTCCTCCGTCAGGGTCTTCACCACGCGCTCGTCGCAGAGACCGGCGCCCGCCCTGAGGGTATCCTCTGCGTGCGCCTGGGGCGTGTCATCTTCGTCCAGAGCGACGGCCACGCCGCCCTGCGCATACTCGGTATTGGACTCGATGAGCCGGTCCTTGGTCACCACCGCAACCTCGCCTTGCTCGGCGAGATGCAGGGCGGCGAACAGCCCCGCAACACCTGAACCGACTATGATGAAGTCGAACTCATGAATGTTGGGTCGTGGAATGGTCGGCGTAATCATGACGCTTTCTCCTACAGCTTCCCTTCCTGCAGGCGTTCACAAAGCTGCATTGTGCGTGCAGCATCGGCGAAGTTCGGTTGTGGCATGACGCCGTCGCGAATCGATTCAAGGAAATGTCGATTCTCCCCGAGGAAGCCGTAGGTCACCCGGTTATCAGTCGTACCCGCAAGCTCCTCGCCCGTCACAACGGCGGGCTCCGACGCGTCATCGATCCAGATCTCCGCCCGCTCGGGTGCGCGGATGTAACAGGCAATCCCCCGCCCATGCACCTCAACGCGCTCATAGCGAGTGCCCGAGGCCCGGTTCGCGGTGAGTACGCCGATTGCGCCGTCATCGTAGGTCATGAGCGCGTTGAAAACGTTGTCCCAATCGCTGTGCATCCTTCGCACCGTCGCACATACCTCTTCCGGCTCCCTAAGCCACCAGCGGGTGGCATCCACGGCGTGAGCGACGTCCGTGATCATGATCGACATGTCGTAGTAAGGTGGTCCTCCAAGCATGTCCTTATGATACTCTACGATCACCTGCGTCGGTCCACCACGCTCCGCGATCAGATCCATGCAATGCAGATTCACGGGGGCGAAGCGGCGGTTGAAGGCGACCAGCGTCAGACAACCGTTGGCTTCGGCGGCATCCGCCAGCCGTTTCGCTGCGGCGTAACTGTCACCGAGTGGCTTCTCACTGAACACGTGCTTGCCCGCTTCGAGGCAGGGCATTGCTACGTCCTCGAGGTGCATCGGCGGTGTGACGCAGTACACGGCGTCACACTCGACGCTGCCGAGCATCTCATGAAGATCGGTGAATCGCGCTTCTATGTCGTACTGGTCCGCGGTGTTGTTGAGCAGTTCCTCGTCGAGGTCGCATATCGCGACCATCTCAGCGAGGTCCGACAACTCCGCAACACTGGGATAGTGTGACAGCCTCGCCCTGCTTCCGGCACCGACAAACCCGACTCTCACTCTGTCCATACTTGCGCACCTCCGTGGCCGTCACAATACGTCAACGGGCGGGGAAGCGCAAGCGATTTCTGTGCCGGGCGATCCGGTCACCGTTGTGACGCGTCCTCTGCGGCTCAATGACAACTCAAGTCTCGCGCCGCGTTGCCGATGTTGAACCTGACGACGGGTGATCCGGCGCACTACTGGAGGCGTGATGATCGAGCGGCTTCCCACTGATGAACTCACCGACAGGCAGTTTGCCGAGATCAGCGTGCTCGTCAAGCGCCTGTGCGGGATAAACCTGCATGAGGGGAAGCGGGCCCTGGTGCGCTCCCGACTGACCAAACGACTGCGACAACTGCGCATCCCCAGCTTCGAACGGTACATGGAGATACTGAGTGCCGACAAAAGCGGGCGGGAGCTTGTGGCGCTGCTTGATCTGCTGTCCACGAATCTGACTCGTTTTTTCCGCGAGAGCGCTCACTTCGACCTGTTGGTGGAGCGTATCCGCAAAGACTGCGCCGGGGCTGGACGGCCGTCCCTTCGACTGTGGAGCGCCGGTTGCTCTACCGGCGAGGAGCCCTACTCGCTGGCAATCAGCCTGTTTGAGGGCTTCGAAGACTTTGAGCGCTGGGACGCGAGACTTCTTGCCACGGATCTTTCCACCGAAGCACTGGCGACGGCTCGAGAGGGCCTCTACGACGCGCAGCGGCTGGCCGAGGTAGATCCGGATATCGTGAGCCGGCACTTCCGTCCGGCTGAGGTCAACGGTAAATCGGGATACTGCGTCGCCGATCACGTCAAGCGCGTGGTTCGCTTCGCGCGTCTGAATCTGATGGAAGCATGGCCGATGAGTGGACCCTTTGACGCTATCCTGTGCAGAAACGTGATGATCTACTTCGACAAGGCAACCCAGGAGCGATTGGTCACGCGATTCCACGAGGTGCTGCGACCGGGCGGAACGCTGTGCATAGGTCACTCAGAAAGCCTTACCGGCGTCCAGCACGACTTCAGCTACCTGCAGCCGACTGTATACGAGAAACCCTCTGAGCAAAACGGAGTGTACCGGTGAAACACATCGTAGGAGTGGCGGATTGCGGGGTCTCGGCGGATCCGGATGATACGCTGATTACCCACGCGCTCGGGAGCTGTCTGGGCATCACGGCACACGACGCGGATGCGGGCGTCGCCGGCTTGCTGCACGTGATGATGCCGCTGTCAGAGGTCAATGAGGAGAAGGCGAAGCTCAACCCGTTCATGTTCGTGGATACCGGAATGCCCCGGTTCATCGAACAGTTGGAACAGGCGGGCGCGAGGTTGCGCAAGATGCGAATCATGGTCGCTGGCGGCGCCTCGGTGCATAAGAGCACCGGCGATCGCTTTGCAATCGGCAAGCGCAATATGGTGGTCTTCAAGCGAATCATGTGGGCGAAGGGTCTGTTGATAGCCGCGGAGGACGTCGGTGGCAGTCGCGCGCGCACCATGCGACTCTTCGTGGACACCGGTCGTGTGATCGTGTCCAGCGGCTCCGAAGAGTGGGACCTGCAGCCGTCAGACGCGGGCAGAGACAGAGGGAGGACGCGCGATGTCGCTTAATGTGCTGATAGTTGACGACAGTGCGGTCATGCGGGCAATGATCCTGCGCACTCTGCAGATGACCGGCATTTCGTTGGGGGAGATACACGAGGCTGAGAACGGGAGCGAGGGCCTTGAAGCGCTTCTCGCACATCCGATTGACCTCGGTATAGTGGACATCAATATGCCGGTAATGGATGGCGAGGAGATGATCAAGCGCGCTCGAGAGAACCCGAGCGTGAGCGAGGTGCCTCTGATGGTGGTATCCACCGAGGGCAGTGATACCCGCATCATGCGTCTCATCCAGCGAGGCGTGCGCTTCGTACACAAGCCATTCACCCCCGAGGTGCTGAGCGAGGTTGTCGGCGAACTGGTAGGTGACGCGGCATGAACACACGGCTTGCGCAGACGCTGCTCGAGGTCACTGAACAGACCTGCGAGGTGCTGGCGTTCATGTTCCCGATGCCTCCTCCCGAAGACGAGTGCGACAGCGACGAAGATGTAGCCTGCGTCGGCGTCGAATTCTCCGGGCCCTTCGATGGTGCGCTCGCTCTGAGGATGCCTGAGGAGATGATGGCCACGCTTGCCGCCAACATGCTCGGCCTCGCGCCGGACGCAACGGACCGGCGACAGCACGAGGATGCGTTCAAAGAACTGTGCAACGTTGTCTGCGGCAACCTGTTGCCTGCGATCGCAGGGTCGGAGCCACTCTTCTCAGTCGGCTCTCCCCACATCTGTGCCATGGGTAGGATCAGCGGTGAGGACGTAATCGTAACTCGCGCCTGGCTGAGTGAGGGATGGGTCGAGGCGTGCCTGAGCATCGAGAAAGAAGCCGACCTGCCCGCGGTCTGTGAGGGGCGCGGTTGACCGAACGCGAGGTGCCGCCTTGATACGTGTAATGGTTGTTGACGATTCCGCAATCGTGCGTCGCGTGCTGTCAGAGCGGCTCGCGAAGACGCCGGACATCGAGGTTGTGGCGACGGCGCCGGACCCCTACGTCGCGCGCGATCGGATCGTCTCGCTTGATCCCGACGTGCTGACACTCGATATCGAGATGCCGCGGATGGACGGGCTTACCTTCCTCAGCAAGCTGATGCGGCACCGGCCGATGCCGGTGGTGGTGGTAAGCTCGGTGACGCCCGAGGGCAGCAGGGCGGCGGTGCGAGCCCTGCAGCTTGGTGCGATCGACGTGATCGCAAAGCCCGGATCGGCCTTCACGGTCGAAGAGATCTGTGAGATGCTGGTGCAGAGCATCCGCACCGCGGCGCGGGCACGCGTTCGACGAAATCGGCCTCAGAGGCCCGTCACCGAGGTGGAGCCTGCGGCGATGCCGCGGATCGTGCGCACGACGCACCGGGTGCTGGCGATCGGCGCCTCCACCGGCGGCACCCGCGCGATCCAGGAGCTTTTGACCCAACTGCCGCAGACCACCCCGGGCACGGTGATCGTGCAGCACATGCCGGAACACTTCACCGCCGCATTCGCGAAGAGGCTCGATGAACTCTGCCCGATGCGGGTGCAGGAGGCGCGCGACGGGGACGCGATCATCCCCGGTGTCGCGCTGATCGCTCCGGGCAACCGGCACATGGTGGTGCGGCGCAGCGGCGCGCGCTACCGCGTCGGCCTGAGCGACGGACCCCCGGTACACTATCAGCGGCCCAGCGTCGATGTACTCTTCCGCTCGGCGGCGCGCAGCGCGGGCCCGAACTGCCTCGGCGTGATCCTTACCGGCATGGGCGAGGACGGGGCGGCGGGGCTGCTGGCGCTGCGCGAGACCGGTGCGCACACGATCGCGCAGGACGAAGCAAGCTGCGTGGTTTACGGCATGCCCCGCGCGGCGGTCGAACTCGGCGCGGCGTGTGAGGTCGCGCCGCTCAAGGAGATCCCGGCGCGGGTGCTGGAGTCATTTCAGGCAGCGCCCGAGCGTGCTGCAGGTGAGAGCGTCCGTGCCAATCCTACCGGCGAACGCGCATGACCGCTGAAGTCGCGAGGTGCTCAGCCGTCATCGCCAGATACAGGTAAGCCGCGCGCCCGTCCCTGAGCAGCACCTGCGGGCGCTCGAATCGCCGCACCGGCTCGCCCTCAAAGTACGCCGCGGTGGTGTCGTATCCGAGCATGGGCTCCGACCAGTGGATACCGTCCTCACTGCTGATCAGTGCGCCCCCATGCTCGCGTACTACGCCACCCTTATTGTCGGCCATCAGCATGAAGAAGTGCCCGTCCTCCACCCAGACGCAGGCGTCCTCTACCTGCTTTCCCACGGCGGAATAATCGATCAGAGGGTTGTCCGGATGCTTCTCGTACGGGCCCATTACATCATCGGCGATGGCCACCCCCATCTTGCGGGTGAGGTCGGTAAGGTCCCACGACTTGTAGTAGAGCCAGAACTGTCCGTTGGGGTGTCGAACCATCGCCGGATTAGTCGCCATCAGCCAGTCCCAGTCGCGGTACCGGCTGGGGCCGAGCAGCGGCTCATCAAAGCGCTCCCATGGGCCGTAGAGGTCATCGGCGACGGCGACTCCGATCTGCTGGGTGAAAGGGCGTCCATCGCGATTGCCGATATGAAAGAGGAAGTAGCGCCCATCGAACTCGTGGACTGTCGGGTTGTGCACCATGCAGGCGTCCCAGTGGGTTCCACCGCGCCCCTGCAGCGCGACATCGATGACCTCGAACGGCCCCTCGGCGTCGTCCGCCACCGAGTGCATGATCTCCGAGTGTGTTGACCAGCCCCTGAACCCGCTCTCCTCGGGCCAGCGCGCGGTGAAGAGGTGGACCTTCCCGTCCGGCCCATCGATGGCCGATGAGCCCCACACATGCCACCCATCGAGTCCGAGGATCCGCCCCACCGGTTCGAGTCGCTGTGCAAAGTCGGACAACCGTGCAGTCATCTTCGGCAATCTCTCCCTGACGGACACTCCAGCCTGAGCGAGCACTTCCCTCCATTATCTGGGGCTTTCACAGAGTCCATGGCTCACCGCTGCGGGCGCGGGTGAGGAGGCTTCGCAGCGATCTGTTTTCGGTTTTCTCCAGCTTCGGATCGCGCGCGATGATGGCGAAAGCGTCCTCCCGCGCGTCGACAAGCGCGCCCGTGTCCGCGATGATACAGGCGATGCGAAAGTCCGGCAACCCACTCTGACGCACCCCGTCCAGTTCACCGGGGCCACGACGCCGCAGGTCCTCCTCGGCGATCTCGAAACCGTTGCAGGTTCGCGTCAGCACCGCGAGACGATCGATTGTCTCCGGATTGTCGGTATCCGAGAGCAGCAGGCAGTGAGGCTGCCAGCCCGCCCGCGCAACCCGCCCGCGAAGCTGATGAAGCTGCGCCAGTCCGAAACGCTCCGCGTTCTCGATGACTATGACGCTTGCGTTCGGCACGTTCACCCCGACCTCAATTAGACTTGTTGCGACCATGACGTCGATCTCACCGGCGTGAAATGACGTCATCGCGCGCCGGCGCTCATCGCGATCCATCCGTCCATGCACCAGTCCCAGACGCAGATCGGCAAGCGGCCCAGGCGCCAGCTTCTCGAAGGTCTCGGTTGCCGCGGCCATCTCCTCCGACGGATCGATAGCGGGACAGACCACGTAGGCCTGACGGCCCTCCGCGACGCGCCTGTGGATGAAACGCCATGCATCGTCGCGGTCGCCGCCGGTCAGAAGCTCGCTCTCGGGGCGACGTCTGCCGGGAGGAAGCTCATCGATAACGGAGATATCGAAGTCACCGTGCACCGTAAGCGCCAGCGTGCGCGGAATCGGCGTTGCGGACATCACCAGCAGATTCGGGCGCTCCCCTTTGCGCGAGAGCCGCGCCCTCTGCCGCACTCCGAAGCGATGCTGTTCGTCGATCACGACCACCGCGAGGTCGGCGAAATCCACACTCTCCGCGAATAGTGCATGTGTACCGACCGCGCAGATGGGTTCGCCGCTTTGCAGCGCCTCAAGGGTTGCCGCGCGGCACTCGGCGGGGGCGCCGCCGGTCAACAGCATGGGCTCGATCCCCAGCGGCCCGAGCAACTCGCGCAGACTCTCGTGATGCTGCTCGGCGAGTATCTCGGTCGGCGCCATCATAGCCGACTGTCTGCCCGCCCGAGAGGCGGCTGCGAGTGCCAGCGCGGCGATCACCGTCTTCCCCGAACCGACCTCCCCGTGAATGAGGCGGTGTGCGGGCTCAGCC
>PXBW01000209.1 GCA_003566775.1 candidate division WS1 bacterium | reverse complement strand
GGGGGGGAGCCGTAACGCGGCAGGTTGTGTCCGTGCGGGTGCAGAAGCAGGTACGCGTGCTGCTGCGAGACTCGGCGCAGGGACCTGCGGCGAGGCTGAATACGTCCAGACACCGGTCGCGACGAGCACACATATCAGACATGTGCTGCTGTCATGCGCCGGATCGTGCTCGTGATCGCCCTCGTGGGCGTCGATATGTTCGTGTGTGTGCACATGACCGGCCGGCGCGATTGCGATGGCGTTAACCAGCAGCAGGCTCATCGCGATGCTGAACACCGCGATGGCGCATCGTCGGACGCCGGTTAGTTCCCGCCGCCTGCCAATCATCAGTCTCCTCCTACTCTCTAAAACGATTCAGAAGAAGGGGAGGTTCCCGGATTGTGTGTCACGCTTGGACGCGCGAGGTCCTCCGCAGTGCCATTCGCACGCCACCGGTGCTGCCGACTTCGAGCTACCAGCTTATCGCATCGACCGGACAGGCCTCACCACCGCGCTCGACCGCATCGGCGGGGGCGTCCTCGATCAGTTCAGCCTTGTTGGTGTCGGGGTTCATCCGATAGGCTTCCGGCGCAACTTCGGCACATACGCGACAGCCGATACATGCGTCGACATCGATGTGCGGGAGGTCGGGCGGCTCTTCGTCCACAACTACGTCATCCACGGCTGCAGGCTCTTCACAGCCCTGGGTTGTAAGCAGTAGCGCTCCGATTGCGCCGGCTATGCTTCCTCTGATGAACTCGCGTCTGCTGCACTTCATTGCGTCGAGCCCCTTTCAGTGTACCCGACCTCTTTGAGGATCCGGCGGAATTAGCTACTTCAAACTTAAGCACTCCGCTCAGGGAATGTCAAGGCTGGTGGCACGCTTACGGCCGTGCCGATGGTGCGACAAGTGGCCGTTATCGGAGGTGCGGGAGTCCCGGGAGGCGAATACGTGGTGTGATCGCGTGCCTCTCGTGGGAAGAGATGATCCGACCATTCGTTGAAGATATTTCGTTGGTGCCTGCGGAGACCGCGCCGACACCCGGCAACGACAGACCGAGGAGGACCATCGATGGCAGAGAACCGTGACGAAAGCCTCGGAAAGAGCCTTGTCGAGATAGGTATCATCACGCCGGAGCAACTCGATCAGGCCAACCGACACGCTGAGGAGAACGGCGTCTCGCTGGTGCAGTCACTGCTGCGTCTCGGTTTTGCCACGGCACAGGATCTTGCCCGCGCCGCGGAACACGCTCCCTCCGCCCGATCTGCGGCTGAGGCCGGGGAGAAGCCCGCAACCGCTGAAGGCCCCAGCGAGAATGGAGCCTCGGAACGGGAGAGGCCGCGGAAGCGCCGCGCCCGCCGCGCGGATGGTAAGGCCTCGCTGGATAGCTATGAGGTTGATCCGGAGGCGTTGCGCGATGTGCCGAAGACGGTCGCTGAGGAGCACATGGTGCTGCCGCTGCAGGTGAGTGAAGATCGGATGCTTGTGGCGATGGCGGACGCCGGGAATGTGTTCGCGATCGACGAGATCCGCTCACGCACCGGTAAGCGCGTCGAGCCGATTGAGATCGATGAGGTCGAGCTTCAGAATGCCATCGACCATTATTACGCTACTCGTGCGCGCTCGCAGGTCTCGACGGCGGGAGCCGCGACGACCGATCTGGAGATGAGCATAACCGGCAGCGAGTTCGCCGGTGAGATGGATCAGAAGCTGGTCGAGATGCTCGACCAGGCTCCGGTGGTGGCTATAGTCGAGCAGATCATGCGCGAGGCGGTTCGGATGCGCGCCTCGGACATCCATCTTGAGCCGGGGGCGGAGCATGTCCGGGTTCGGTATCGGGTGGACGGCCAGCTCATGACCTTCACCACGCTACCCCGGGACATGCACCGCTACGCGATCTCTCGGATCAAGATCATGGGCGGAGCCGACATCTCGGAGACCCGGCTTCCTCACGATGGACGTTTCGCCACGGAGGTTGACGACCGTCCCATCGACGTGCGCGTCTCCACGCTTCCGACGTACTGGGGCGAGAAGGCGGTCATGAGGCTGCTCGACAAGTCCAGCGCCCTCGTCTCCCTCAATCAACTGGGCATGAATCAGGAGATGATGAAGGCGTGGGAGAAGCTGCTGCACACCCGGCAGGGCATGCTGCTGGTCACCGGCCCGACCGGCAGTGGCAAAAGCACCACTCTCTACGCTTCACTTCATACCATCAACGACGAGACCAAGAACATCACCACCGTTGAGGATCCGATCGAGTATCAGGTTGCGGGCGTGAACCAGACTCAGGTGCATCCGCGTATCGACCTGACCTTCGCGAATACGCTCAGATCGATCCTGCGCCAGGACCCGGATATCATCCTGGTCGGTGAGGTACGCGACCTTGAGACCGCAGAGATGGCGTTCCGCGCATCGATGACCGGCCACCTCGTGCTCTCGACGCTTCATACCAACGACGCGCCGTCTGCCCCGACGCGCCTCGTTGACATGGGCGTGGAGCCCTACCTCATCGGCTCCTCGCTCATCGGGGTCATGGCGCAGCGCCTCATACGTCGTATCTGTCCGCGCTGTCGGGAGGAGATAGAGCCGAGCGAGATGGAACTTGAGCGCCTCGATCTCTCCGCAGACCAGGCGAAGAAGATCAAGTTCCATCACGGCCGAGGCTGTGCAATGTGCCGCAACACCGGATACTCGGGACGTATCGGTGTGTACGAACTGATGACGATGACCCCGGAGCTACGCCGGGCGATTGCCGATGGGGCGAACTCCTCCGAGTTGCGTCGCGAGGCGCTGCGTGGTGGTATGCGCAGCCTCAAGTACGACGGCCTCTCCAAGGTGAATGCCGGGATAACCACCGCGTCAGAGGTCATCACGCTGCTATTCGTGGGTGAGGAGAGTTGAGGCGGCTTCATCGACAGCCGTGAGGCGCTGGTGTCGGAGGTGTTGAGATGGTCAATCTGATCGTATTGAGCACAATCAGCGCTCTGCTTACTGGAGGCGTCACCATGGCGGACGAGAACCTGCTGGAGAACCCTTCCTTCGAACAGGCGGACGTGGAGGGGCTGGTGGTCGATGGCTGGAGCGCTCGCGAGGGCATTCGTGTGGAGCGTCGCGCTGATGGAGGACGCACCGGCGATGCCTTCGTGCGATTCCACGACGACGATCCTGAGGCCGGGCAGTTCCTCGAGTGCACGCCCATTCCGGCTCGTCCGGGCGGGACCTACACCGCATCGGCGTGGTTCCGCACCGAGGACGAGTGCAGGCCCGGGGTTTATCTCAACTTCTACGATCAACTCGGGGTGCGTGTCGCGCACAGCTTCGAACGCGCCACCGGACCCACCGACGGCTGGGAGCAGGTTACCGTCACGAGTGTCGCCCCGCGCGACGCATGGGAGGTGACGCTCGGCATCTATGCGTACCGCGCGGATGTCGGCGTTTTCGATGCCGATGATGCGCAGCTTGCGGTTCAGGGCGGCGATGAACCCGGGTCGGCGGGCATCGAGCGGGCGCAGCCGGGAGAGAGGGAGCCGTACGAGATCGGCGATCGGCTCGAACTGTTCGTAGATGATTTCCTGATCGACGGGATGAGCGGCGCGGTCGGGCGCAGACTCCATCGACCGACGCCCCGGGAGATAGTACTTGAACTGGATCACCCCTGGGAGGGCGATACCTGCGCGTACTTCGTGGTCCTCCGCGACGGGGAGCGCGTGCGTCTCTACTATCGGGGCAGCAGCGACACAGGCGGGCAGGTGTGTTGCCTGGCCGAGAGCGAGGACGGCATTCACTTCGAGCGCATCAATGCGGGTCTCTTCGAGTTCGATGGCTCCACCGAGAACAACATCGTCTGGCAGGGCCGTGGAGCACACAACTTCACCCCTTTCGTGGACATCAGGCCGGGGGTGCCGGAGGATGAGCGTTACAAGGCGGTAGGATACTCCCATCACGGCCGGGGTCTGGGGATCTTCGCATCGCCCGACGGTATTCGCTGGCGAGAGTTGCTCGATCATCCCGCAATCACAGAGGGGAACTTCGATTCGCAGAACGTCGCGTTCTACGACGCGCTGCGCGGTAGCTATGTAGGCTATCATCGAAATGTCAGGGATGGTGTGCGGGACATCATGAAATGCACCAGTGAGGACTTCAGAAGCTGGACGGATCCGGTCTTCATCGATTACGCAGACGACCGTAGAGAGCACCTCTACACCAACGCGATCCGGCCTTACTTCCGCGCCCCGCACATCTACCTCGGGCTTCCCGCGCGCTTCGTGCCCCAACGGACCAGACACCCGGAGCATCCGAATCCGGGCGTAAGTGACGCGATCCTCATGAGCACTCGCGACGGTCTGAACTTCGAGCGGTGGGAGGAGGCGTTCATCCGCCCCGATCCAGAGCCGGAAGTCTGGACCGACCGCAACAACTTCCCGGCGTGGGGTATGATCCAGACCTCGCCTGAGGAGATCTCCATCTACTGGACCGAACACTACCGTCATCCCACCATGCGCCTGCGGCGCGGAACGATACGTACCGATGGTTTCGTCTCGGTGAGCGCGGGAGCGGACCCGGGGGAGGTGTTGACGCGTCCGCTGGTTTTCTCCGGCAACCGCCTCGTGGTCAACTACGCGACCGATGCGGTCGGCTGGGTGCGTTTCGAACTGTGCGAGATCGACGGCACACCGATAGAGGGCTTCTCACTGGCCAGTTCGGAGGTGCTCTTCGGCAATGACATCGCACGCGAGGTGCGCTGGCGCGAAGTGACGGACCTGTCGGCCCTCGAAGGGCAACCGGTCCGACTACGGGTGCGTCTGAAGAATGCTGATCTGTATTCGATTCGATTTGCAGCCGGCGATCCGTGATCCAGACCCGGTCTCCAGGGCCGGTCGGGGCACACTTCGGATGGTACCGACTGAAGGACTCCTCGCGCGGATGGCGAACTGTCTATCCTCTTCTCAGCGATAGAGCCGGGAGGTAGCGTATGAAGGTGTACCTTGTGACCGACCTCGAGGGAGTGGCTGGGGTAACGCAGTGGGATCCGCGTCACCAGGGCGACACCCCGTCGACGGCGCTGAAGCGTCAGCAGTTCAGTCGGCTGCTGACCGAGGAGGTCAACGCGGCCGCTCGCGGGTTCTTCAACGCGGGCGCCACGGAGGTCATCGTGAACGACGGGCACGGCGCGGGGATGACGATGGACCCGGAGCTTTTCGACTCGCGCATCCGGGTCTTTCATGGAAGTGAGCGACCTAGCTACTGCACCGGACTCGATGAGACCTGCGATGCGTGCGCCAGTGTGGGGACACACGCGAAGGCAGGGACCGAGCGCGGGAATCTGCACCATACCATGAACAGAGGTGTACGCGATTACTCGCTGAACGGTGTCAGCGTGGGGGAGACGGGCCTGCAGGCGTTTCTCGCAGGCTGCTACGGAGTTCCCTACGTCTTCTGCGCGGGCGACGAGTGGGCGGTGCGCGAGATGCAGAAGCTCGTGCCCGGCTGCGTCGGCGCGGCAGTGAAGCTCGGGATCTCACGACAATCGGCGCTGACCGCCGCGTCCCAGCGGGCACGGCAGATTATCGAGGAGGGTGCGTGCCTGTCGATGAGAAGAATCGATCAGATTGAACCGCTCAGCCTCGAGTCTCCGGTGGTATTCCGCGAGGAGCACGAGGAGCCGGTCTTCGATCCCGAGGACCAGCCCGAGGGCCTGAGAATTATCGACTGCCGTACGATGGAGATAGAGGGAGAGACCCTGCGCGAAGTGCTAAACGTGAAGTACGGCCATGATCCGGCGTGGACTCCTGTCTGGAAGCAGAAGGCGTGAGGGCGAATGAGATTCTACCTGATGACCGATCTCGAAGGCGTCGCGGGCGTGTGCAATTGGGAGAAGCGTGATGATGTTGGGCCGTGGAATACCTTGCGGCGACAGAGGATCAGCAGACTGCTTGCCGGTGAGGTGAATGCCGCGATCGATGGCCTCACGGAGGCGGGCTTTGAAGACATCATCGTAAACGACGGGCACGGTGCGGGCTCGACCATCGACTACGAGATGGCCGATCCGCGAGCTGTCTACATGCACGGGATGGAGCGTCCATTCTGGCTGCCCTTTCTCGACGCCACCTGCGATGCCACCGGCGCGGTCGGTGCACATTCGAAGGCATCGACTGAAGGCGGCAACCTCGCGCACACCATGAGCGGAGCGATTCGATGCTGGAGCTTCAACGGCATAGAGGGGGGAGAGACCGGCCTGCAGGCGCTGATCGCCGGATACTTCAACGTTCCTTTCGTCTTCGCCGCGGGCGATGAGCACCTCTGTCGAGAGATGGAGGAACTTGTCCCCGGCTGTGTGACGGTCGCGGTGAAGCAGGGAACGAGCCTGCTGTCGGCGCTAACCGTCGCGCCAGAGCGTTCGCGCGAGTTGATCCGCGAGGGCGCGGCGCGTGCGGCGGAGGCCATCGCTGAGGTCGGTCCGCTCAAGCTCGAATCTCCGGTGGTGTTCCGTGATGAACGGAAGGAGCCAACTTGGGATGAGGAGGCGCCGGGTGAGGCAACGCGCGTGGTCAACGCCCATGTCCGTGAGATCGAGGGCGAGGACCTTATGGATGTGCTGATGAAAATGTATCCTAAGTACGACCGAGACTACCGGCCCGAACAGTGGCGCCCGGGTGTCAGAGACTGACAAGCAAGGGCCAGTTGGGCCCGTAAGAGAGGGAGCGATTGTGGTGTCAGAAGCAAAGGGTTTTGATCCGGTGAGTATCTGTCTCGTCGGGGTGAGCAACTTCGCGCGCAGTCACAAGCGATCGATTCAGCAGATGGTCGAGGAGGAAATGGCGACCTTCGACTGTGTCGTGATTCGCAGCCCTGATAAGTACCCCGAGGCGATGGACGAGTATAGCGGGCGCGGAATCAGGATATACCATGAGTACGAAGAAATGCTGGAAGCGGAGCAGGACAGGGTGGAGCTTGTGGCTCTGCCGCTGTCGATTCAGAGCCATGCGTCGGCGTCGATCGCGGCGATGGAGGCGGGCTATAACGTGCTGGTGGAGAAGCCACCCGCAGCCACCGTGCAGGACGTGGACGCGATGATTGCCGCGAGCGAGCGAACGGGCAAGTTCTGCGACGTGGGCTTTCAGAATCAGTCAAAGAACACCGTGCGCGAACTCAAGCGGCGTATCTGCGATGGAAAGCTGGGCGGGATCGAGCGCGTCACGGTGATGGCGGAGTGGGTGCGCGATGACGACTACTACGCGCGCAACCCGTGGGCGGGTCAGATGGTGATGGACGGCGATTACGTGCTGGACGGTCCGACCAATAACGCCCTGGCGCATTACATGTTCAATGCGCTCTACTTCGCAAGTCAGACGTGGAACCACGCGGATACACCGGTGCGGGTCAGAGGCGAGCTTTACCATGCTCATCCGATTCCCGGCGAGG
>PXBW01000236.1 GCA_003566775.1 candidate division WS1 bacterium | reverse complement strand
CACAATCCGCGCAACTTCCCGCAATGTGAGAGACGGAGCGATCCGGTTGATCAATGAACTGGGGGAACGCGGTAATGATGAGTTCCGTGACCTGCTGGACGACGTAGGCTGATTCATGACAGCGCGCAGAAGCCTGCTGCCCTGCGCCCTCCTAATCGGATCTATCCAGCAACCTCTCCGCGTTCCGGTGCGTGAGCGCCGCCAGTTCCTCCGCGGAGAAGGCGCACTCCTCGAACACCTTCAGCGAGGTAGATTCGGGGTAGTAGTAGGGTGCGTGGGTGCCGAAGAGCAGGTGCTCGATGCCGATCTCGTCCGCCACCGCCTGCACCCCTCCGACCGACTCCATGTGTGAAATCTCGAAGTAGATATGCTCGGGTAGCGCTCCGGCTGCATCCCGCGCCACCCCCAGAACCTCGGGATTCTTCGCATTTGCGATGATGAGCGGGGTCTGCTGATGTTCGGCACAGACGTCGAGGATGCCGCCCAGCGCCACCGGCGCTACCGTCACCAGCGGATGGTGATGCCGCTCGTCGGTCATGCGGACCGCGAGTTCCACGAACAGGCCGAGGTCGCCCGCTGCGGTTAGCAACTCGCCGAAGGCAGGATCGCCGAGCATCCAGCTCTGGTAGTTCGGGTTCACACGCACCCCCGGCATTCCAAGCTCAGCACACTCGGCAATGTCCCCCTCCCACGCGGGCCAGGCAGGGTTGACGGTGCCGATCGCGGTAAACGCGTCATGTTGCGCGACCGCCGCCGCGAGCGGCTCATTCGCCGTGGCTACGTTCTTGAGCATGACCGCGTCAAGGCTGGTCACCCACGCGTGTTCGACGCCCACTCGCCCGAGCCGCTCGATCAGGGTCTCGGGAGTGTTGTAAGTCACACGCCGGAACGGCCAGTTGCCGAGATTCGCGTTGCAGTCGATGATCATATGCGAACACACCGCCTCGTGTACCGCGAGCTAACCGTGATGAGTGCGAGCGAGGAATAGTTGACCGCAGAGCGCATGGGTTCCTTCTTCTGAAAACGAAGGAGGTGTGAACCGCCCCGGATAAGAAAGCCTGCGATGAGTCAGCGTACTGTGGGGGATCCTGCATGCACGTAGAGCACTCAACAACCGAAGAATCCGAAATGCGGGGAGATTATCGAGGTTATCTGACCGGGCGACGCGGTCTCGTGCTGGCATGTGTGATCATCGTGGTAATCAACCTTCCAGGCCTGGTGTACGTGACCGGAGTGCCGCTGGAGGATGATCCGGATACTCCCATTATTCTCGCTAACGTGCGCGAGGACATGTCGGCTCGCGGACTTCTGCGCTGGTTCGCGAGGGATTGGCCCCTCGAGAACGGTCTTTACCGCCCCCTTGTGGCGATCTCTCTCGCTGCGGACAGCGCAATCTTTGGTGATTACGCACGCGGCTACCGCGCTGTGAACTGGGGGATGGCAGTTCTGACAGCGCTCGGTTTGTTCTTCTGGGCGAAAGAACTGGGCATCAGCACCCTCGGCGCGCTGCTTGCGGCAGCGTTCTTCTCGCTACAGCAGAGCGTCAGGCAGCCCCGTTTGCCCACGTGGGCGGTGCTGGTAACGGGCGCGACGATTCTCGTGATGATTCTCGTAAGGCGCGTCAGGCAGCAGAGGGGGCGGGAATCGACGGATCTGC
This sequence comes from candidate division WS1 bacterium, assembly GCA_003566775.1. Lineage (GTDB taxonomy): Bacteria > Armatimonadota > Zipacnadia > Zipacnadales > UBA5352 > UBA5352. The sequence continues at coordinate 25,861 of PXBW01000236.1, read as the reverse complement.
GGGCGTTCCCGATCGTCGGGGCTGCAGCCGCCCTGTATATGGTGGTGTTGCACTGGATGCCGCTGACCACGGTGGTGTCATGGATAGCCGCGCGCACCGCCCTCATGTGCACGCTGTTAGCGACCTGGGCGATGGTGGCGGTGACGCGCTATACTCGCTGCGGAGGACACGGATGGCTCGCGACCGGTTTCGCACTAACGGCCCTGGCCCTGTGCTCTTACGAACAGGCCCTGATGGTGCCCTTCGCATTCCTGCTGCTGCCGCTGCTCGCACGGGGAGCGAGTTTTCGACGCGGATTCATCGCCGCAGCGTTCATTCTGTTGCTGATTCCCACTTACTGCGCGGTGCGCCTCGCGACGGTCGGGAGCGAAGCGTCACAATACGTAATGCTGGCACGCAAGAGCACGCTTCAGGGATCTGCGCTCTCTCTGGCTGCATACGTTGTGAGACCTTACCGTGTCGTGGAGGGATTGAGCATCAGGCTCGGCACGGCATTCAACCTGGTTGACCCCCTCATGTGGTGGTCTGTGATTGTACTCGCCATCTTCGTGGCGGTCTTCTGGCGGCTCTTCGCTACCGTCCCACGGTCTGCAGGGATCATGCTGGCCATGCAGACGGTTCTCTTTCTGCCTATGGCCGGACTGCACATCTTCGCGCATTACTACTATCTGCCGGGGATCGCCGCAGCGGTGCTGGCCTCGTCTCTGCTGCATCCTCAGGGCCTTTCGGCGCTTGAGGCAGGCATCCGGCCCGCCGGTGATTCGACCCTTGCGGATAGGGAGACGTTCGACGTTGAATCCGAGCCTCAGAGTTGAAGCAAAGAGTGGATGTTCCCGCGGAATATCCTGCGGCGATCCTCATCGCTTATGTCCGCTCCGTAGACCTTGGCAAGCTGTGAGGCGAAGCTGCGGCCGGTGGCGTCCGAGCCGTAGACGACGCGTTCGGCGCCCAGCCACGCCACCGCCATCTCCGTGAAGCCTGCTTCGGGATCGAAGCCACAGGTGTCCACCAGAACGTTGGGTAGTTCGGCCACCGCGCGAATCCCGCGCTCCCAGTTGAGGCCCGCGTGAGCGGAGATGAAGGTGACGTCGGGGTGACGCGCGGCGAGTCGCGCTATGTCATCGGGGCTGGACTCTCCCGGTCGGTTACCGCCGGTCCGGAAGAATGTGTGTTGCAGGATCGGCGCCGCAAGCTGCGCCGCCCGCTCGCATATCGCGTCCAGGTTCGGGTGGTCGCAACACATCGCCACCCACAGCTTAATGCCGACGAATGGCCCTCCGGCGATACGGGTGTCAATCTCACGCAGGCTGTGTAGCAGGTAGTTTGGGTTCAGGTTCGCGTATCCGAAGAAGCGCTCGGGGTGAAGCTCGATCATCCGCGCGTTGAAGTCATTGTCGGCCTCGATCTGCGCCTCGTCAGGATTGCGAAAGAAGGATGGGCCGAGACTGGTTCCGAGCCACTCGATCCCGACACGATCGGCGGCACGCAGCATCTCCTCTGCGCAGCGCTCCGGCCCCTCGCCCTTCGCCGCGGTAGGGTGGACGTGGCAGTCGATCACGCCCTCGTGCAGCCTCACAGTCCCAGAAGCCTCTGCATGTTGCCGCCGAGTATCTTCGCGCGGTCCTCTTCGGAGATGTCGGCGCCGTGGACCTTCGCTATCTGAGAGGCGAAGGAGCGGCCCGGCGCATCCGAGCCGTAAACTATGCGGTCGGCCCCGCACATCTCGATCGCCATCTCCGTCTGTCCGAGTTCAGGGTCGCCACCGGAGACCTCGGGAAAAACGTTGGGCAGGTCCTGTACGATGCGGTAACCCATCTCCCAGTTGCCGCCGGAGTGACCGAGGATGAAAGCTACCTCCGGATGGCGCGCCGCGAGTTCCGCGAGTTGAAAGGGGGTAGGCTCCCAGGCGTAGTTGCCGGTGATCTTCAGCCAGGTGTGTTGCAGCACAGGCACTCCAAGCTCTGCGGCGCGCTCACAGATTGGATCGAGGTTCGGCTCATTGCAGTGCATCGCGATCCACAGCTTGATGCCGACGAAAGGGCCATCGGCGATGCAGCGCTGGATCTCATCGAGCGAATCGTGAAGATAGCAGGGATTGAGATAGCAGAAGCCGAGATAGCGATCCGGATGCTTCTCCAGCGCATCGCGCACCATGTCGTTTGACTCGCGCACGACGTCCATCTCGGGTCTGTGCTCCCGTGAAGTGCCGAGGCTGAGGCACAGCAGGTCGATTCCGACTCGATCGGCGTATTCGAGCAGGTAGCTCATGCGGTCTTCAGACGTACCGTAACGCCCCTGTATATGGACGTGGCAGTCGATTACCATGCGGCGCGACCTCCCTCGGTTGGCTGTGCTATGAGGCAGTTCGCCGCAGATGTGCGGAAACCTTCCTGTTGTACGTCTATCCGCTGATGCAGACATGGGGAAGCAGTATGGGGCAAAAGCACGGCGCGCCGCACAGAATCGCGGCACGCCGTGGAATCTTATACTGGAGTGCTCGTTGCGTCAGAATCCGACGCCCGTGTACACCGGCGGGCCGAGGTGATAGCCCGACATACCCACTCCGCGGCGGGCGGCGTCGGTGGCGCGATCCACACCGGTGGTTACGGCTGCTCGCGACGGATCCGGGAAGGCTCTGACGCCTGGAGGGGGCGCACTGGTCTGGCCGCGCGCTCCCTCGAGACCGCCTGCACCGATAAGGACTGCTTCGGCTCGGTCAAGACTGGGAAGTGTTGCGAGTGGGATATTGAAGCTGAAGTTGTAATACCAGCCTTTGGCGTAATCGAGATTCAGGTCGCCACCGCGGAAGGCGCGATCCTGAGGCGGGATTACCGTCTCATGCATCGGTGCATAGTTCAGTGTGTGCGGATGCACAATCTCGGCAAGTATGCCGCCATCGTGTCCAGCAGGTTGTACGCCGCTGACGATCTCGTTGCCTTCGACGTCATACAGGGTGACTCTTATACTGTTCTGCTGCCACAGACTGTTCCACTCAGAGACAGCACCGCTGTACAGCCAGATCCGCTTGGGGTTTATCATGCCGCCTTCGTAATCAACGATATGGAACTCCTGGCGATCACGCTGGTAGTGGTCGAATTTCTCCAGGCTGCGGTAAACGAGACTCGGATAGCGCTGGTCCACGCCGGGTCTGACCTGTTTGATGACACCTATCTGCAGCGGAACAGAGGTCATGCCGGGGCGGATCTCCTCATGACCCACCTGGGGATAGCCGATCTTGAATGAGAAGTTGTCCAGACCCTGCTCATATACACGGCGAACTGTGGCGATCTCGCCCTCCTTGGCCGCGAGTTCGCGCTGTATTCGGGTTGCGAGACCGTAGCCCGGCCTGCCCACGGTCGGGACCTCGTCCACAACTTCCACCGTGATATATATGCGCTGCAACTGCTCCCACTGATCCTCAGTGAACTCCCTCGGCACATCCTCATCATAAAGGAAGTAGTCGGGGATCATGGCCCGCGGATGACCGGTCCTGTCGAGGAACTCGTCGTAGGTCATCCTTAGCTCCTCGGGCATCGGCTGTTCGCTCCACTCAAGGCCCGTGGGACGATCCGGTCTCATTCCGGGCATGTCCATCATGTAGTCATCGTACATCATATCGTCCTCGGGCATTGGTTCGAAGTCCTCCTGGGCGAAGATCTGCCCGAGGAACACGAACGTGCCGCTGATGGAGATGATGAGGGCCAGGGCGGTCAGGATGGTGCGCCCTTTACGTGGTTCTCGCACAGGCTACCACCTCGGTAGATGGCGATTGCGCTCAGGCGTCCGCGAGCGCGTACTGGTGTGGAATTGTGCATAGTATATTGCGCGTACCTGCCAGAGTCAAGTAGTGATTTCGACGGCCGCATCCGGAATCCTCTTGCAGATGACGGAATGCAAGGAATGGACTACGACGTGGCAGAATGGCCCTGGTGGAGCCGATCGGGGCCGGCTTCCGAGATGAGCCGGCTCCGTGAGGCTCGCCCTACCCGTGCGACAGGAAGATCGATGCCGTGATGCCCGCTGTCGCCAGGAGGATGATGGTCCAGCCGAGCCATGCGTTGACCCGTTCGAGGGTCAGTCCCTGCTGCTCTCGCGCGTCCATCGTCCCGACCCCTTCCCCTTGAAGTCTTCCACCGCGCCAGTATTATACCCACTGCTCAGGTGAGTCTTGCATGGGGTATTCGCCCGATTTCCCGCGGGGAAGTACACCCATTGTCGGCTCAGAATGACTGTTGCCGGGCGATTCCCAGAAATCTGTCGGTGTGATAATGCTGAGGAGCAGATCACTGCATCGGCGCTGCGGCGAACATCGCAAGCAGTTGCCGCGTCAATTGATGTGGAGACCGGGCGCGCCTGGCCCCGGGTTTACGGCGAGGCGCCTCGATGGTATAATAGGTATTGCGCACGTTGACAACTGGTGGGGGCGATCGGATTCGACGGGGAGCAGGTGAGTCGAGGCTGCGAGCCGAGATCTCCGGACTCTCGTAAAACCCGGAAAACCCATAACTGCCAACAACGAACTGGCACTCGCGGCTTAATTGACCGTGACGTCCGCCTGACCGCAGCCGACCAGGTTGGGACCGGGCGTAATGAGGTCGGCCGAAGCGTGCGCCTTCGCTCAGTCAGCGCACGGGGGTAATAGAACTGAGCCTGCCGTGACGGACCCCGCGCTCGGGGGCCATTGCGGCTACGTAAAGCGAGCGCTACGCTCGTAGAGGCTTCGGACACCCCTCTTCGGACGCGGGTTCAATTCCCGCCGCCTCCACCAGTTGTCATCGTGGACCTCAATCGCCCGCCACCAACGTGGCGGGCCTTCGCATTTCATCGGCCTGACGTCAGCCCAAAGCTGGTGTCAGTCGGCTTCTGCCTGATGCTCGCGGATGAGGTCGCGGAAGGTCGTGTGGTCGTACACGTCAAGCACCGCTTCAAGCGCGCGCTCCCACATGGGCTTGAAAGGGCACTTCCCGTACAGCTTACATTCGGGCGGACCTTCGATCATGCAGTGCACCGGCGCAAGCTCTCCCTGGATGAAGCGAATGACCTCGCCCACCGGTACATCGCACTGGGGGTCGGGCAGCATGTATCCGCCCTCCTTGCCACGCTTAGAGTCGACGAAGCCCCCCTGCTTCAACTGCGCGAGGATATTCTCGAGGAAACGCGGCGGAATGTCCTGCGCCTCAGCGATCTCGGCGCTCTTGATGGGCCAGTCATCCTGCGTGCGGGTGATCTCGTACATCGCGCGCAGAGCGTACTGGCACTTCTGTGAAAGGGTCACAAGCCTGTCCCTCCATCGGTATTGCTGGTTGTCTCACGGGTTCCTGAGTTGACGTTCATGCCGCGCTTCCTCGCAGCAGGGCGTACGGGAGCGAACACCTTGCGTATTTGTGCGTCAATGCGTTAGAATCCTCCCTGCCCGGAAAAGTCTATCTCAGTCATGAAAGTACGGTAATGAGAATCAAGCTTCTTGGCTGCGGCGTATTTGAGCCGGAGCTTCGGACAGTTATTCCCGATTCACCTCATGAGATCACCCTTGAAGCTTTCGATGCCGGATTGCATGAGACCCCCGGCAAACTGCGCGAGACGGTGCAGGAGGCCATCGACAGGGCCGCCATCGAGGGCTTCGATGCGGTCGCGCTCGCGTACGGCCTGTGCGGGCGCGGAACCTCGGGACTGATTGCCCGCGGCATAACAGTAGTTGTGCCGCGTGTACATGACTGCCTGACGCTGTTCCTTGGTTCGCGGGAGGAGTATCGTCGGCAGTTCCGGCGGCATCCGGGCACATACTATCTCACCCCCGGCTGGTTCACCCGCAAGTTGGGCCTTGATCAGACCGGGAGAGCACGATGCTGGACCCACGATGTGCGAGACCATCCGCGCTTTGACGAGCTTGCGGAGCGCTACGGCGAGCGAGAGGCCGCGGAGATCGTCAGCTTCCTCGGAAGCTGGAAGCGCAATTACACGCGAGTTGCGGTGATAGACACCGGCTGCGACGGCGTTGAAGAGTGCGTGAGACTCGCGGAAAGGATTGCCGCCGGTCTCGACTGGGAATGCGAACGCATAGACGGGGACACAGAGCTTCTGCGCGATCTCGTCCGCGGCAACTGGGATGATGAGCGTTTCCTTGTCCTGCGTTCAGGGCAGAGGACCGAGGTAAGTGGCGATGAGCGGGTGCTGGTCTCTGTCTCGTCAGGCGTGAGTACCCAGGGTGAGATGGTTCTCGACGCCCACCTGAATGGCGCACGCTCCCTCGGAGAGCGGTCGGGGCTGGGCCTCGGCATCGACGCTGGAGGTACCTACACCGATGCGGTGGTGTACGACTTTGGCGCGCGCGATGTACTCGCAAAGGCCAAGGCGCCGACCACTCACCATAATCCGCTGATCGGCATACGCCACGCGCTGGATCAGGTCGACGGCAGTCTGCTGTCGGATGTCAGGTTGGTGGCGCTGTCAACGACTCTTGCGACAAACGCCATCGTGGAGAATCGCGGTGGTCGGCCCGGATGCATCATCATGCCCCATAGTGGCTTCGACGAGTCGCGCGTACTGTGGGAGAATCGGGCGATCACAGGCGGAAAGATGAGCATCAGCGGGGAGGAGATCGAGCCCTTCGACCGTGCAGACTGCCGCAAGGCGGTGTTGCGCCTGCTCGAAGAAGGCGTTGACGCCTTTGCGGTGTCCGGCTACGGGAGTACGCGCAATCCGGCACATGAGCTTGCGGCGCGCGCGATCATCCGGCGTGAGTGTGATCTGCCGGTGGTGTGCGGCCACGAACTGTCGGGGAAGCTCAACTTCCTCAGCCGCGCAAACACCGCCGCGCTCAACGCGCGCCTGCTGCCGCTCATCGACCGCCTGCTGGAAGCCGCGCGGCTGACGCTGGCCGAGCGCGGGATCGAAGCTCCGCTGATGATCGTCAAGGGCGATGGCTCGCTGATCAACCTTGATACAGCGAGGCGCAGGCCGGTGGAGACCGTGCTGTCCGGACCCGCGGCCAGCGCGCTGGGAGCGTGGCACCTTGCCGAAGAGGATGACGCGATGGTCGTGGACGTGGGCGGCACCACCACCGACCTCGTCATCATCAGCGAGGGCAGGCCGCGGCTGTCCGATGAGGGTGCGCGTGTCGGGGGATGGCAGACATGCGTCGAGGCCGCGCGCATACGCACATCCGGTCTCGGTGGAGACAGCGCACTGGACTTTGACGCCGACCGCGAGTTGCTGGTGGGGCCCCGCCGGGTGATCCCGCTGTGCTACCTCGCGAGCATTACGGGAGCCGCGGTCGCGGAGAAGCTCAACCAGGTACCTTCGCGAGATGACACCACCTGGACATCCGCGGGGTCTTTGAGCTTCTATCTGCCCGGACCGATGGCGGAACACCGTCGCCTGTCAGAGCGCGAGGCGCGGATACTCCAGACGCTGAGCGATGGACCTATGATCCGCGGGGACCTGGCGCAAAGGCTGGAGATTGCATCACCGTCACTGTTGAATCTGCGCGAGATGGAAGACCGTGGCGTTCTCGCACGCTCGGGACTGACGCCCACAGACCTTCTGCACTATGAGGGCGAATTCCGCGCCTGGGACGTTGAGGCGGCAAGGGCGGGTATAGAGACGTTCGCCGAGATCTACGGTTGTACGCCTCGTGAACTAATCGCGCGGCTCCGCGAGTCCATCACGCGACGCCTCGCGCTGATGGTGCTGTCGGAGCAACTCGGCGACGAGGTCGATCTCGAGGCTGAGGCTGCCGGCTCAGAGACTCTGTCGAAACTGGTCGGGTTGCTCCTGTCGCGGGATGGTGCAGGTGCGCTCTCCATCGATGCGCAATACCACAGGCCGGTGGTCGGGATAGGCGCTCCCGCGGAGGCGTTCCTGCGCCCGCTGGAGGAGCGCCTTGGCTCTACCGTAGTTGTGCCGGAGCATGCAGAGGTGGCGAACGCAGTCGGTGCGATCATCAGCCAGGTAGAGGCATCTGAGGTCATCGCAGTGCGCCCGAGTGAGTATGATGCGTTCATGGTGTACGCCCTCGGAGGCCGCCGAGAGTTTGAGAGTCTCAGCAAGGCTGCGAGTTGGGCCGCTGAGGAGGCGGCGCGGGTCGCAAGGGAGCGGGCGGTGGCGGCGGGAGCAGCTCAGCCCAGGATCGAGGTTGACGTGGATCAGCGCACCGGTAAGCTTGCCAACGGCGAACAACAGGTGATAGAGGTGAGGGTGCGGGCCACGGCGGTCGGCCATCCTTCACCTGTCGCGGCAACGTAACTGTAAGGAGCAAAGCATGGATACTTCAGGGTTTGTTGCATGGGCGGCCGAGATCAAGACGATGATGCAGGGCAATCTGGAACGGCAGGTCCGTGAGGCAATCGACGACCTGCTGGACGCGGAGCAGCACGAGCTTGTCTCGTTCCTTATGATCTCCGCGCCGGAGTTTTCGGCACGAAGGCTCACCGATGCGCTTATCGAGCAAGAGATATTCGAGCCGCTGGTGGCGGGTGCGACGTTGCGGCGCGAGTTTCGGCGTTCGATGTCCTCCGGAGTGAGCAGCCTCGGGAGCAAGCGCATCTTTCGTGACTTCGAGAAGCCGGACGAGGGAGAGGCCGGGGTGCCGGATCACATCATGGAGGAAGCCGAGGCGATCTCCCGCTCGGCCGATCAGAGCCGGCGCATCGCTGCGCAGAAGGAGGCGGAACTCGATCGCGATCCGGTACGCCACCACATAGTGAGCAGTCTCGAGCCTCTACTCAACACCTCCGAGGAAGCCATGGAATCGATGATTGCGATCGCGAGGACTTCGTTCTACGAGGAGACCGCGCGCTCTGCGGCGATGAAACTCGGCAATAGTAAGATAGTCATGGGGCGTATCAGTAGAGCGGGGAGAGTCGAGGACATGATCGCCGTGGGCGAGGCGGCGGGGTCTCAGGCGGTCAGGACAATCATCGCCCGCAATCTCGCGAACTCCATGCCGGAAAGCTCTGATCCGTCATACCGTTCGGCTCTTGAGTATGTGAGCGAGCATCATCCCGATGAGAAGACGCGTAATGCCGCCGATCGGGCGCTTGGGAGCTGAGGGCGGAGGAAGCGTTCCGTCGTCGAAGACTGAGAGTAAGAGCAAACGGACGAGCATTCCCATCGAAGACAGCGCAGGACTGCGTCAGACCGACTGGACGGCCTCGCTTCATGCCGTGCACACGATCATCTGATGCAGCCGACCACCACTACGTAGTTGAGATACCATCCGGAGCCGGGCGCCATGCGAGTTGACTATCGGAGTCGCTGGCAACAGAAGAGACGAGTGCGCGCCTCGCGCACCAGGCTGATACTGATCGGCATCGTGGCGGCTCTCGTGATCGTTATCGTGCTCGCATCTCTGCACGGTGCCTCCCGTTCAGTTGAGGCGGGATACAGCTTCCTTCGGCCCGTGATCGTCTGGATGCAGGCGACAGAGGACGGTGTGCTCCTGTCCGCTCGATCGGGTTCGCTGGTCAAGCTTACGCCCGAACTCACCGAAGTGGAAGCGGGCTGGGGCCATCCCTTCACACATCCGGCGGGTTTCTGGGGTCGGCCGGCAGTGGCCGGCAATCGCGTGCTGATCGGTTGCGGGGACGTGAGGCTGCGTGCAGTGGACGTGGCGACCGGCCTTCAGACGTGGGAGGTGCGGGTCGAGGGATCAGTCCCCGCCGTATCTGCCTGCGGGGAGTACGGCTACTTCCCGACCAGCACGGGTGACGTCTACGCGGTTACATCTGAGGGAGAGGTCATCTGGGGTACCAGGCTGGGTGATGAGATAGCCTCCGCGCCGCTGATCCGGGAGGAGACCGTGATCATCAGCACGTTGAAGGGAGAGGTCGCGTGCCTCGATCGCGGCACCGGTGAGATACTCTGGCAGGCTGAGGTGGAGGCGCCTGTCTATGCGTCACCGAGGCGCGGGCCGAGTCATATTCTCGTCGGTGATGACGCGGGGCGGCTTCACAGCATCACCCGAGACGGTGAACTGCGCACTTCGCTTCAACTCGAGGGACTCATACGCCATCCGGTAGGGGTGCACGAGGCGATCGTAATCGCCGGAGACAGCTCCGGTCTGATAGTGCGGGTCAATCCGAGCGAGATGAGCGAAATCTGGCGGACGAGACTGCAGGGCCCGCTCTCCGCCGAGCCCGTCGTCACCGGGGACACGGTCTGGTGTGGAGTCGGCAGGCGGCTGGTGGAACTTTGTGTGGAGAGCGGAGATCTGCTGAATACTCGCGTCGCCGAGGCACATACCTCGGATCTTCTCGTCGCCCACGGTCGGATATACTGGGCCACCGCCGACGGGCGAATTCGGGCCGTCGCGCTGGACAGGCATTAGCAGGGAGTTTGCGAAGCGAGATGGCTCAGCCGATTCCTTCCGATGAGAAACCCTATCTGCGCCGGAACTTCAAGCTCGGGGTGATTAACGGAGCATTCTGGTTGCTTGCTCGCGCCCTGACTGATCCCGACACCGTACTTCCGGCATTTGCGGTCGCACTCATGGGGGACAATCCTCTCTATGTGGGAATCCTCTCCTCGCTTGTCGTAGCCGGATGGTACTGGCCCCCTCTGGTACTTACCTCCAGGATGGCAACGAGCCAGCGGCGGCACCGCTACTATCAGGCATCGGCGGTGGGGCGCGTTGTTGCGATCGCCGGCGCTGCATTCGCGGCGTACTATCTCGCGATCGACTATCCGCTGATCGCATTCATAGCAATCTGTCTCAGCTATCTCGGCTTCACCTCCGCTGGCGGGATCGGCCTCGTTCCGTTCATGTCCGTGGTCACTGACTCGGTTCCGGTGAAGCGGAGAGGCAAGTTTTTCGCGATGCGCTTCTTCTTCGGTGGATTGATGGCGTTCGCTGCCGGCTTCTGGATCCGATGGCTTCTGGGGGATGACAGCGGCCTCGACTTCCCCCACGACTACGCGTATCTCTTCGCAGTCGCGGCATTTGTGACGCTGATCGCGGTCATCTCGTGGTGCATGGCACGCGAACCGGAGCACAAGGTGGAGACAAGGTACCTGCCGCTGCGGCTGCAACTGTTGCGCGGACTGCGTCGGCTGCGAACGCGCCCGGGTTTCACGCGCTTCATCGGCTCGAAGGTGATGTTGACGGCCTCCTACGGGCTCGTAGCTCCCTTCCTGGTTCCCTACGCGTATCGTTCGCTGGGGATGCTGGAGGCGATGGTAGGAGTTGCGCTCGCCGCCCGTGTACTATCGCACTCAATGTCGAATATTCTGTGGAGTCGACTCTCGAGTCGCTATGGGAATCGTTTCCTGATGCTTGTCGGGGGTGTGATCCATCTCGGTGCGGTGGTGCTCATTCTCATGCTGCCGATCCTGCCCGAGGCGCATGTCGGGACGCTGATGGGACTGGAGTTCGACCTGCGATTGGCTGCGCTGATGCTGTGCTTCGCAGCGCTCGGTGCTGCACACAGCGGCCAGCACACCGGACAGAGTGCGTACCTGCTGGACTACACACCTGAGCGCACGCGTCCTATCTACCTCGCAACCTACTACCTGGTCGCACTGCCGATAACCTTTATGCCCGTGGCTACCGGTCTTCTCATCGGGACGGCCCACAGGTACGAGTTGGCGTTTGCCCTCAGCGCTCTTGCGGCAGTTCTGACAATCATCCTCTTCGCCAGCCTCAAGCAACTGAGCGGGAAGGGGCCTCTTGACGAGCCGCCCCGCTCCTGAGGGAGTCGCAGGCCGTACCGCGCGGTTGGATCATCGTGCAATTTCTTATGGAGAACAAAAAAACCGCCCGACGATGGTACGCCGGGCGGCCGCTCGCAATGCAGGTGCGTCGATGATGGTCGGACCCTACCGCGAGCATTCACTCTGATTGAGCTGCTGTACGAGCATTATACCCCAATCCCACCGAATTGTTTCCTTTGCAACCGTTAAATCTTATTGAAGATGCTTTTCTACGGCTCGATGTGGAGAAGGTCGTCCTCATCGAGGTCCTGCTCGGCATCAAGCCAGTCGCGCGTGATCTTCAATACTTCGTCGCGGCTCAGGGTGCGGCCGGCGAGGTTGCGTCTTAGTTCGCCGAGACTTCGTGAACGCACCTGCTGCCCGGAGAAGGCCCGCTGCATGTGGGTGATTACGTCGTCTCCAAGCAGGGGCATCAGCGAGCGAGCCCCCATGTCCTCCGGCATACGGACGATCTGCGCGAGCTTGCGCACCGTCTCGCCGCGGTGGGGCAGACTCTGGATGTACTCTGCAAGTGCGCGCTGATAGTCGGGAGCACGCAGGCGATCGACGTATTCCGCCACCCCGCGGGCGGCCAGTTCCTGAATCTCACCTGGCGGGCGGAGATTCAACTCCTCGCCGAGCCTCAATCCGCAGCCAGGACAGACCGGAGAACGCTCCAGCGCCTGCGACAGATTCATCTCGCGGCAGCGTTTCGCCACTTCGCGCTCGATCTGGTCGTTCACCGATCGCAGGTCATGCTGTACGTCGAAATCGAGCCGATCGAGTGCGGCGAGCACTCGCATCTCCGGCGAGGCCCTCACTGTGTTATAGGGTTCGAATTCGGACGCGCGGTGAGCAGAATTGTGCCACGCTGAGTAATGCCGCTTGTACCGAGCGAAGAACACCTGCGTCAAACGCACGATGGTTTGCTCTTCCCCCACCGCTTTCTCGCCGACGCGCAACACTTCCATGAGGCGCTCGCGAAGTTCGGACAGATCGGAGTCTTCCGGAACGCGCAGGTCCTCATCGATGAGGTAGCTGCGGAGGTTCACAAGCTGCGGACCAACCTGGTCGACGAAGTGTTCCAGCAGATCAACCACCCGGAGCAGATCACGGAGTTTGCTGACACCGTTGGTAGATTCGAGGAAAGGCTCTGCACCTTCCAATAGCGCGGCAAGTCCCTCCGCGGGATAGTGCTTCGGATCTATGAGGCTGAAGAAACGCTCAATGTGCGTCAGGGCCGCGAGTGACTCGCGCCACGCCTCCGCGGACTGATCGAGGCGCTCGCGCAGATCAGCGATACCCTCGCGCAGTTCCTCAATACGCTCCAGCCACTCGCTCCGTGCCCCAACGAACGCCTCCCAGACAACTGCCTGAGCACCGTGGTCGGGATGCGCGATGGACTGATCGAACACAGTCCGACAGACCCGGGACAACAGTTGCCACTGTTCGTATGAGAGCAGCGCCGGCCTGGCTACCTTCTGCAGATGCCGGCTGATAGGGGTGGGAATCTCTGAAAGCTGCACCGGCCCATCGTCTGCATCAAGCGCCATCAGGTAGCCGCGACGTATCAACGCGGCAATGAGCAGTTCGAAGAGTTCCGGCGGCAGGCCGAGTTCCGACTTGAGCAGGTGTTCCGCGAGATCGGGGCAGGCAAGCGGACGTCCCCGGCGGGTCTCCGGTGTCTGATCGCGGGCGCGGATACGCTGCATGACCTCGTCGGCAGCCACCGATCGAGTGATGTCGAGTCTGTAGGCGTCATTGTCGCGCCGCGCGACCCCCAGCGGAATCAGAAATGCCTCGATCAGCGTTGTAAGTCGAGAGTCCGGGTCTGGCTCAGCATGGCCCGGGCGGATGAATTCGTCCACCAGCAGATCGATCTGCTTCCTCTCGGAGAGAAACTGTTTCGGCGCGATCGTCGCGAATCCGGGAAAGACGCGGTCGAGAGCCCAGCCCGCGATGGCGTTGAGCGCGCTGGACCAGTCTCCTTTCATGTCCGCAAGCTCGGCGGCGGAGATCGCCTCGCCGAATGGAGCAAGTACTGCGCCCTCGTAGTAAGCATTACGCACGATCTCGCGCACCTCCGCACCAAGACGCGCCTCTTCCTCTTCGAGACGCTGCACCAGGCCCTGCTCCCGTTCGAGGGTGATGCGGTCCGCGAGCAACATGCGACAGGCGGCACAGTCTCGCAGGGTGTCACGTTCGCGCTCGTGTAGTGCGCGTGGGATCCAGCACATAATCGAGGCAGACCAGCGCCCCGCGAGAGTTCCCTCGGTGATCTCGCTCCAGCGACGGCGCTGTTGGTCGGCAGAAAGCATTGTAGCGACGTGCAGGTGCGCGGAGGCGATGCTCGCAGGGTCGGCCATCTCCTGCACTCGGCGGTCAAGATCGAGTTCATCGAGCGTCTGCACTCTACCGACCGAGGCGGAGATCACGCGCGCGGTATTGCGCCAGTGAACCTCAAGCAACACGTCTTCCTCGGCGAGATGCTCGAGCGGAACTGAGGCTCCGGCATGCGCGATTGCCGCCTGTATGAGCTGAGGATCGTCACGGGCGACACGCTCTCGCGCGAGTGTGAGTCGTTCACGCAGCGCGTCCTTAAGTGGCGTATGCACCTCCACGTAGTACACGTCATCGCTCTCTTCACGCCCACGGCGGACCTCCACGAACCTCCCGTGGTTGCGCGCCGCCTCTACGGCCTCGTGCAACTCGTCCACCTCGGCTACGGCCGCACCGTCAGGCTCAGTCCCCAACGCCTCACGGAGTTCACTCTCCTGCGGCCACAGATTCGCAAGGCGAAAGGCGATCAGGGCACGGATCACGCGGCGGAGTAACTCGGGATTGCGAGGATGCACCTCGGCGGCGTGTGCCTCGTAGTACTCCAGGGCGTGGCCGAGGTAGGGTGCTGCGTCGGGATTCGAGCGAAGCTGCGGAAGCAGCGCATCAAAGCCCTCGTTCAGGCTTAGTGGCTGAAGATGCGTGCGTTCCTCCAGCAAACCGGATTCGTCGGCATAACGCAGCACGGTGAGCACCCCGTCCGCACGCCCGAGCACGCGTCGGGCCAGTTCCTCAGCCACCTCCATTGCCTGGGGATGAAGCGGGAAGCTGCGCACAAGCTCCTCGGCCTCCTGCGTCTGTCCGAATACACGCTCGTGCGCCTGGACCATCTCTTCGAGGGCCTCTCCACAGGCGGCGCCTTCGGCGGGCCGCACCGCGTCCGCAACCACCCAGCGCACATGCTCCGACGAGAGCCCGGGGCCACCGCGGTAGAGGTCGGAGATCCGCCGGGCCAGCGATGCTTCGATACCGGGGATCTCCCGCAGGGGCATCTCCAGGGCGGCCACCGTCCAGAGCGGAGCGATTCTTCCACGATGCGCGAGGAACTCAAGGAAGACGAGATCTCCCTGCATTGCCTTGTCATCAACCGAGGAGAGGAAATCGCCGAGATCGTCGAGGAGATAGATCACACCCGAGAGGCGCTCCCCATCCACGAGTTCCAGCAGTCGTGCCATCCGTTCGACCCGGGACTGTCGAAAGTCGAGTGGGTAGTTGATCGACCCGGCGAACTGATGGGCGATGCGAACCGCAGTCTCCTCGTCTCGCTCCACCAACTCCTCCCAGGTCGTCTCCCGGTGCGAGCGTTCCGCAATGTACTGCGCAAGCTCATCCTCGAAGCGGGGAGCCACGTGGCGCTGAATCAGTTCGAGGGCGTATGAGTGCTGTGACAGCGGCACGCCGATCTCGTGAGGCGGGCGGCGAAGCTCGCGCTCGGTTCGCTCGAAGATGATATCCTCAAGCAGTTCGTCGCGCCCTCCGTGTTCCTCGAGCGGCACCGGAACGACGAGCATCGGTGCGGATTCGTGCAGGACGCGCAGATCATCGGCATAATCGGTCTTACGGCGCGCAAGACGCTTGCGGGCCGCGTCACTTCCCGCCAGCAGCAGGATCGTGCCCAACAGATGTGACTTGCCCGCGCCCGGCGGGCCGGATATCAGGAAGCCGTCGCCCTCTCCGTCCGCACGCGCGAGGCTCGCGAGCACCCTCCCCAGCGCCTCTAAGGCCTCCGGATCGTCACACTGGTAAGCGGACAGGATCGCATCAAGCCGCTCGAGATCGCTTCCGGTCGGCTCATCTGCGATAAGCCTGTGGAGTAAGAGCGCCGCGTCGCTTAGTTCGAAGCTGTCCTGAAGGCCTTCAATCGATATGAGTTCAGAGAGGGTCATGGGCTCCTCGGGTGGACCTCATGAGATGCCAGGTAGTCTCAGCGCGGTACTTGCCCGCCACTGCGCGCAAACCCTTCGCGCTCCGAAGGGAAGACTCCTCCCCGGCGGTCGACGTGAGAGCATCGGTAGGCCATGATGAGGTGGGTCCTTCACAGGGTTCGCCTAATCCGCCTGCTTGCGCTGCTCTCTTTCGGTCGCAGGTACGGTTGCTCTCTCAGCCAAACCAGACGCCCCAGCGGAGGAACGGGCCACCAAGAGCCGCGCCGAGGGAGCCCCAGATGAGCCCGGCGGTGATGAAGTGCCCGACCGCGAATCCGAGGAAGCCCGGAAGCGCACGCAGATACGATTTACTGCCGCCATAACGCAACAGGATGCTCTTGCATATCCAGACGACGAGGAAGGGGCCCCAGAGTTTGTGCCCGAAGGCGCCGGCGAGTACGTAGCCGACCGGATGAAGAGGGAAGCCGAACCAGTAGTTGCGCGCAAGGGAGATAGCAGCCACCAGCGCCCCGCCGCTCAGGGTCGCTATCATGCGCGGGGTGTCGGGCGGGGCCGGCAGATCCGCCGCGTGCAGCACGTTTGCGTACTCCTGTCGCGCCGTGGAAGCACCCCAGATTCCCCCTCGTAACGCGACGCCGCCATCCTGATAATACGGTTGGAGATGGAAGATGAAGGCGAAGGCCGAGCCTATAGCGACGGCAATCAGCAGAGTGGCGATCATCTGGCGCCATGGAATGTTCGTCCTGCGGGCAAGATGCAGGCCCTCGATCTGATAGCCGGAGACCGTCGGGAAGTATCCACGCGAGAGAAAGCCGAGCATGGCGAAGACCGTTGGTGAGCGTAAGTCCTCGGGGTGCGTCACGATACCGCGTTGGCCGAAGAAGTTCCAGAGAACTCTGTGCTGCTGCCCATACGGGAAGGCCCAGAGGATCGGCACTCCGGTCTCTGCCCGCAACCGTCCGTAAACCACCCCGACGATGAGCAGAATCGCGAGATAAAGTGCCGCCAGCCATGGCTCCATTCCGGCTGTGACGAAGAACAGCATCAGTCCCGCCAGACCTGCAATCAGCCCGATCATCGCACGCCGGTAGCGGAGCCCCTGACGCCCTGCCTGCTCCGGTCGCAGGATAGTTCGCCATGCGTGGCCGAAGGCACGGCGTCCCTTCCAGAACAACACGACACCCAGCACGAGGTAGGCGCCGATGCCCTGCTCCTGCCCGAAGGGCATGCCCCCGAGACGGTACCCCAGCGCCGCCATCGTGACCGCCTGCAACCTCAGGAACAGGTAGAAGAACCAGATGGAGAATGAGACCTCCGTCGAGATGAGGTAGCCGAGGCCAACAAGATCCGGACGCAGGTCAAGTTGCAGAGGACGCAGGTAGCGCCACGAGCCCTCGGTGATACCGGCTGCGAGGTCCACGGTGAATGTTCCGCGCGGTCCGCCGAAGAACACCGCGCGGATCATCAGCACGAAGTTCAGGATCGTTGCCGCCCCCACGCCGATCCAGGTCATCGGGTTACGGAATAGCGCCACCGGCGTCTCCTCACCCAGTATCTCAAGCGGCAGGCGAACCAGCGGGAATACCAGACGCTCATGCTCGATCCATTGGTCGGAGAACAGAACCATAAGGCACAGCATGGTGCCGCCGAAGAGCAGAAAGAAGCCTGTCCAGACGATCACCGGTGTCCGCCAGACATGCCACGGAATCTCGCCGGTAGGGGAGGCCTCGTAGAGCCAGCGGTGGTAGATGGCATCAGGCGGACTCAGCCAGCCGGGGATATGAGGCGCGATCGTGCTGATGGGCGCGGCGGGCGTAGAATAATAGTAGGGCGCGCTCACGGTTGCGATCAGGAAGCGAGTGACACCGCAGCCGTACATGAAGGTGGCGACCGTAACGAACAGATAGACGACGATGATCTCCCCCGAAGAGAGATCGCGCACGTAGGGCAGGCGGCGGATGAGCGGATTGAGTAACGCGAGCAGCAGGAGTGCAGTGAGCCCGGGAATAGAGGGTACGGCCTCGGTCATCTGCGCAGACAGTACGATGATCTCGCCCTGCCTGATCCAGTAGCCTGCGATCCAGGTCAGGGCGACACCAAGCACCAGCATCGTTGCAATACGCACGCTCCGCGCCGGTCGCGGCTGGGCTGCGACTTCCCCCGACAGGTGGGCTTGATCGATCCGATCTTGCATGGGATCATCCCCGGGGCGCTACCGTAACCGAAATGCGGTGCGGCGCGCTGGATGACGGATAGCTCTTTGTGCGCACGGAAGAAACTGCAGGAAACTTCGGCGGAGTAATCTTCCCCCTTAACACCTCAGGCGGGAGGGTACGGCCACACAGTCGCGAACTGTTGCCTCAGTAGAGAAGATACAGCATCAATCACCCACGCGTCAAGCGCCGACGCATCGGTGAAGGACGGGACCTTGCGCCCGGCGTGATCGGGCGATAATACTCATTATCGTGGTTCGAAAACCGTGCGAGGAATGCGCGCAGAGATATCAGGAGGGAGCCGTATGAGTGGCGAGAGAACCGGCCGCAACCGCCCAAACGTGATCTTCATTCTGAGCGATGATCAGGGGCCATGGGCGGCGGGCTGCTACGGAAACGACGAGATACGTACACCCAACATCGACCGGCTGGCGGAGACCGGAATGCGTCTTGACAACTTCTTCTGCGCCACGCCGGTCTGCTCGCCCAGCCGCGCGACCTTCCTCACGGGGCGAATCCCAAGTCAGCACGGAATCCACGAGTACCTCAGCGACAGCAATCTCGGGCCGGGGGCAGTCGAGCATCTACGGGACGAGATCGCGTACACCGACATGCTCTCGGCTCATGGTTACCACTGCGGTCTTTCGGGGAAGTGGCACATGGGCGACTCGCTTCGCCGCCAGCACGGCTTCGACTTCTGGTACGCCCACCAGAGAGGAGGCGGGCCCTACTACGATCCTCCGATGGTGCGCGACGGCGAGGCAATTACCGACGAGGGCTATGTGACTGATCTGATCACTGAGGAGGCTCTCGGTTACATCGACCGGCACAGTCACGAGCCCTTCTACCTCTCGGTTAACTATACCGCCCCGCACAGCCCGTGGATCGACAGTCATCCGCAGGAGATCGTGGAGAGCTACGATGACTGCCCTTTTGAGTCTTGCCCGCAGGAGGAGATGCACCCCTGGGCGATCTCGCTCACCGAGAACAACCTTGGTAATCGTGAGTCCCTGAAGGGATACTTCGCGGCGGTGACCGCGATGGACGCAGGCATCGGTCAGATCATTGACCGCGTGGAGAGTCACGGCCTGCTTAAGGACACGTTGATCGTGTTCGCCTCCGATAACGGCTTCTCATGCGGTCATCACGGATTCTGGGGCAAGGGAAACGGGACATGGCCACGCAACATGTACGAGAACTCGGTGCGCGTACCCGCTGTGCTCAGTCAGCCTGGATCGATTCCGGTCGGTGTGTGTGACGCGCTTCTTTCCGCCTACGACTTCATGCCCACACTGCTGGACCATCTCGATCTCGAGATACCTGTAGGGCAGAATCTGCCGGGACGAAGCTTCATTCCGATACTGCAGGGTGAAAAGACGCAACTCGCGGAGGAGATCTGCGTTTTCGACGAATACGGGCCGGTCAGAATGATCCGCACTCAGCAATGGAAGTACGTGTACCGGCACGCTCACGGGCCGGACGACCTCTTT
The DNA here is from genome assembly GCA_003566775.1 of candidate division WS1 bacterium. GTDB lineage: Bacteria > Armatimonadota > Zipacnadia > Zipacnadales > UBA5352 > UBA5352. Next base: position 6,247 of record PXBW01000236.1, on the reverse strand, counting down.
CATCTCACGGATGATCCCGACGAACGTGCGAATCTCGCAGACGATCCCGGCTATCAGGATATGCGGAGAGAGCTTCACGGGATGATGGATGAGTGGTTCGAGCGCTACGTCATCCCCGAGCGCGACGGCCTGTCCGAGAGTTCGGAGTACAGTTGGATCGGTGATTATCGCACCCGGCTATGCGATCGTGATTGACTCTGGGAGGCACCCTGATGAGTAACAGGGATCGACAGGCATACTCGGAAGGCTTCAAAGATGGTTTCCGTGATGGGTTCAACGCGGGTTTCGATCTCGCGATGGAGCAGGCGCTTCTCATTCTCAGCGAGGTGGCCGACTTCGAGGAACTGACAGAACTCATGGAGTCCCATGAGACCGAACGAGAGGATCGGGAGAAGGACTCTTCGGACGACGCCTGAGACGATTGAAAGTCGCGGAGCGCGGCGACTGCTCGGGAGAGATTCTGATGCCGCGGGGCGGGTCGTACGAACTCGCCGGATGGGACGAAGATCGGCCGCCGCGCACGTGCGCGCGTTGCGAATACAGTATTGGCCACCTGGAGAGCAGGTGTCCGCGCTGCGGCTGGGCAGAGGGGGACGAGGTCGCCGATGACGACCTCGGGCCGGACTACGAAGAGCTCAAGGCCGAACAGCGCGCGGCAGGGCTTGCCTGGCAGCGCTGTGTCTGGGCTTCCGCGATGACCGTTTGCGTGGCCTCTCCTGTGGGCTACGTCCTCGGTCAGGCAACCACGGAAGGACCGCTCGGAGGCGCAATCTTCGGAGCATTCATCGGTGGCGTCGTTGCCGGAGTTGTCTCCCGCCTGTCGGAGCCGCTGGTCGGTGGGGTAATCGGGGCGGTCTGGGCCCTTATCTACCTTCTGGGAGCGATCATGGGGCTCGCCATAATCACGCAGATTATGCTACCGTCAACGGACCTGCTTGTGATCATTGCGTTCTCAGGCGGCTCCGCCGCCGCGCTTGGCTCAGCAGCCTTTCTATCACAGGAACAATCCGTATTCTGATTTCGATGCGAGACTGCCCGATATTCACAACGCGGAGGCAATGAACTTGGAAGGAACAATAGCCGTAAACTTTACTCCCCTGCTCGAAACGTGGGAGGGGGGACGGTAACTATGGATCCGAGCAATCAAGATGGGAGACCCGACAGCAGACGCCCTGCCATGCGCCGGGCCGCAATCGCCGTGCTGGTAGCCGGACCGGTGGGGGTGCTGGTGGGATTACTTACCGTTCTACCGATGCTCCCGGTGGCTGCGGTCTTCGCGGTCGCCGCATCGTTTGCTGGCGCTCTGACCTGCCCGGACGACCCCGCCGAGGACGCTGCGGTGCTGGCGATCCTCCCCATCGGCTCTTGGCTGGTCGGCGCCGCGGTCGGATGGGCCATGCTCGCCATGCTCGCCGACGCCTACCCGGTACTCGATGAGTACTCTGTCATCATGACTCTGGTATTCTCGATCCTCGGAGGCACGCTGTCCGTGGTGGTTGTCGTCACGCACTTCCCGCGCCGTGCTGCACGGAAATGAGTGCACAGAGGCGCTGCATCCTTACGTGGGCGTGTCAGTCAGCTACCTCGGAATCCACCCAGATGGGACTCGACCATGCAAAGATTCCCCGGTCTTTGATCATGCCCTGCTGCTGCACGCGCACGTAGTACATCACCGGGCCTTCTAAGACCTCCCGCACCTCGGTGTCGAAATCGAGTTCGTAGGGCTGTTTCTCGAAGACCTCCACGTACTCCCCGCTCTCCATATCGAGCCTGAGCAACTGCACTCGCGTCAGATTGGCGTTGCCATACACGGCGACCTTGATGTTCAGCTTCTCTCCGGTGCGCGCTGCAAGCTCCTGTCCCATCGCTGTGTCATTGACTGTGAAGTCTATGAGTATGCGCTCGCCGGTGGTGCCGTAGCAGTGTCTGCCGCGGATCCCACGCCAGATTCCCTCGCGAGTAAGCTCATCGGCGAACACGCCCGCGATGCCCTCGAAGTCCATCCCGCCCTGCCCGTAGTGATCATCCGATGAGGCGATCACCCCGAGGCGAAGGCCCATCCGCCAGGCGTCCTGAGCGAAGTGCCCCTCGATGGAGCGATTCGTGCGGCGGCCCGGCTTGTGCCAGCGGTTGAACTCGTACGCGTTCACGTGGTCGGGCGCGTAACGCTCGCTCTGCCCGTGGTGTGAGTAGATCTCGACCACGGGGGTGCGGCTCAGGTCGGTCTTGTCGAAGTCAACGCTGGAGCCGGGGATGGCGTCGCGCCAGCCGATGCCGGAGTGATGCGGGATGTTCATCGCCTCCTCCGGATCGATCATCTCGTTGAGTCGCTCAATGTCCGCGTCGAATTCCGGCTTGAGGTAGCATTTCCCCTCATCGCCGAGGTAATACGTGTTGTGATGACCGGAGGGTGCGTTCAGTCCATTCTCATACGCGACCAGAGTGACGAACTCGCCGGGAGCGTTGTGCCGGTTCGCCATCTCGACCAGCGTGTCCCAGTAGAGAATCGCGGTCTCGGCGTGATCGCACACTGCGGCGAAGTCGAGTCCGGATACGTCGCGCGCGTACTCGTAAGGGAAACGCCCGATCGCGTCATGCGACCAGCGCGTGTGGATGTGTATGTCGCCCCAGTACGGGCCGCGCGGGCTTTCCGTGACACGGATAGGGTTGCTGAGCACGTCACGGTAGCTCAGGCGCCGCACACCATCGCCGTCGAGCGCCACGCTCTGCCGGCAACTGCCGTGGAAGCGCAAAGGAGCGGTTAGGGCCTCCCCATCCGGCCCCAGCAGCGGATCGCCCTCGTGTCGGGCGGTCGAGACGTTCTCGTACTCGTCCAGCGAGACTATCAGCACCTCGAACTCCTCGCCCGGACGCACCGCCGAGGGCGCGATCACGCGCAGGCGCACCTCCTCGCCCGCCGTGGTCACGATCTCCGGCATCGGCTCCACGCGCTCGCCGTCGATCGCGACGTGGATGATCTCGGTCTCGGCGCGGCGCGACGACATCGTGTTACGCCAGTCGAAGACCACCGGGCTTCCGGCGGGCACGTCGCCGTCCGTCACCGTCGCGAGGATGCGCCTGCCGTGACGCGACATCTCCGAGCCGGTGTCGAAGTCGCGCATCTCGACCCGCACCTCGAAGCCGCACGGCTCGCCCGGCACGTAGACCTGCAGGTACTCCGGGGCGGCCGGGTCATCGAACTGATACGTCTTCGTGAAGCTCGCGCACTCGTGCATCGTCCACGACTGCGGGAACTGCACCTCGATCTCGGTGCCATCCGGAAGGTCCGTCTCCGGAATGATCTCGACGCGAACATCGCACGGTTGCAGCACCTGAATGTGATCCGGCACTACTCGTAACTCGGGCATGGCGTACTCTCCTGTCATCGTGTCGGCTTCGCGGTCTTAAAGGTCCAGTACTGAAGCTTCGCGTGTTCGCGAATCGTGGAGAAGTCGAGTTCGTCCTTACGGCCCTGGTACTGAATGTATCCGAGAGGCCAGCCCTCGCTGTCGATCGCATCGTAGTGACCGGGTGCGTACTCCTCGGGGAGATTCTGCGCAGCCGGTATGGCGATACGATCGTCTTGACCAAGGATCATCCGCGCCATCGCGATGAGGAAGGCGCCGGGCCCGACCTCGCCCCCTCCCAGCTTGATTCGCGCGGGGACGCGCGCGTGATCGCGGATGAAGAACTCGACCTCCCGGCACGCATCCAGCATTGTATCCCACGAAACATCGCCGACCGCGGTCTCGACCGGCTGCTCAGTCGGGCCGATGATCCTGCGCAGCGGGTGCATCTCATCGGCCTTATCGTGCCACTCCCCCTCGTGAGCGCCCAGCGCGTGCGCGAAGACGCCGAAAAGCTCGGCGGGGGAGAAGGTCTCTCCGGCGTACTCGACCATCACCGGCCGCTCCCCCAGACGCTTCGCCAGCCCCTTCACCTCTTCGTGCGTCACCCAGACGCGCGTCGGGCGGTACTGCTCGTGGAAATCGCGGAAGGTCAGGGGCTCGATCTCCTCGTGCCGCCCCACCCAGGCGACGAGTTCCTCGGCCACCCACAGAAGCTGCTCGGTGGTCTCTTCGTCCAGACGTGGCGGGATGGTCCAGCCCGAGCGCGGCGGATCGTCACAGTGACCCCACCACGTCGGGTCCTCCCACCAGGTGTCCGAGATGAAGCGCGTCGGGTGGTTCACCCAGCCCAGGCGCGGAGTGCCCTCCTCGAGGTGGCGCAGCACGTCGGCTTTGTGCTTTTCCAGCTTCTGCTCGGGCGTGAGGTCCCAGTCGTGCATGTAATTCTCGTACATGTGTCGCGGATTCGCGATCTGAAGCTGGTTGCAGTACCAGATCGGCTCCGGATCGGTGTTGTGAAAGATCGGCCCATAGGCGTGTACGCCCAGTCCCAGCCGCGCGTGAGCCACCATCACCTGCGGCGTCCAGTCGCCGTAGTTTCGAAGCTGTGTCACCGGACGCTCGCCGAAGATGTCGGCGATGTCTGCGATACCGCGCGATTCTTCCGCGAGCAAGCGATCCATCGCGCTGTCCCAGTCCTGCGCGTTTACCCATGCGGGCATGTGCCGCGGATCGTAGCGCCAGTTGGGAAGAATGAAGTGATGGTCCGAGTGATAGCCCACCTCGTGGTCCTTGAGCGCCTCGACCACGTCATCGCGCCCGCAGAAGTGTATGAACCGCGCCTTCTCGCCCACCAGGCCGAAGGTCGCGGGCACCTCGTGCTTTGTGTGAATCTGCGCCAGTCGCAGCAGGGCGTCGTTGGAGATCGGATCGACGTAGTCCTCGGTGTCGAAGCTGAAGATTATCTGCATGGTGCCTCCGGGTGAAGCAACGGGTGCGCGCAACGTAGCAGAGTTTCGACGCTGAGCAGTCATCACCTTCCCTGAAGGCGCTACCTGTTCGCGCGTCGAATATCCAGCAAGATCGCGACCGAAGGATGTTGATGTCAGCAGGCGAGGGGCAATCGTTCTCGACCGGCCCGGCGATGGTACGACCGGCTCCGGCCATGATCCTGCTTGTCGCATGCGTCGCGCTGGCGGCCTCGCAAGGGTGGATCGCCGCTGTGCGCTGGACCGAGGGCGCGGCGAGAGGGGAGCCGTTCGGGCGCGCCTTCTTCGCCGCCATCTGCACGGCCGCCGCGTTCGGCGTCGCGGTCGCCCTTCTGGAGAGGCGCAACGGGCGAGTATTGCTCGATGACAGCCGAATCACGATAAGGTCGTGGCGAGGCAGGGAGCGCACCGTGGAATGGGATGAGGTAGAGGCGATCGACCTGACCGTGCCGGAGGGCGACGAACCGGAACTGCCCTTTCATTGGCTGACCGCGCGTACGCCTGACGGCGGGAGGATCCGGCTGGCCGGCGGGCCATGGCCGGAGAGCGTCGAGTTACGCAGACTGCGCAGGGAGATCGTGACTCGTCTTGGGTCAAGCGGCGGGAGCGCGCGAGAATTTCGTCCGGGCCGGCTGTTGTCGGCAACCAGGCAGTGCTGGAGTTAGGCCGCGAAAGGAGAAGTAATGTATCCACTGAAGCCGCCGGCGGTTTACGTGCATGAGGCAGTGGATGGCGAGCCGCGCCATCGAAGAAGAGTCCAGCGCGTGATGGAGGCGCTCGCCGAGCCATATGAGCCGATCATCTACTCTGACGACGACCTGCCGCGCATGATCGAGGAGGATGGCCTGCTGGGAGACTCCCGCGCGATGGGCGAGATGGATGAGGTGCCCGATCCGATCCTGCTCTTCAACACATTCCGCTTCGACGGCTGGCGTACCCGGCGCGTTGAGGCGCTCGGAGCGCAGATAGAGGCGGCTCTCGGAGAGTCGCTGGCGGCATCGCTGCTGGGCTACAGGCCGTGGCACTGGGCGAACTACAACCTCCCCGGCGACTCCGCGGCCGATGACAAGGTCTGCCGGCCCTGCTGGCGCCTCCATTTCCAGCGCGGCTGCGCCCACAAATGCGCCTACTGCGGCCTCGGCGGCCTGCTCATCTCCGCGGTGAACGTGGAGGATTACTGCGACAATCTCGCCCGCCTCATCGACGCCCATCCGTGGCAGGAGACCTACCTGCTTGAGGATGACGCGGACGTGCCCGGCCTCGAACCGGAACTGGGCTGCCTCGGCGAGATCATAGAGTTCTTCGGCGCCCTGCAAAGCCGCTATCTGATCATTCACACCAAGAGCTGGAACACCGACTGGATGAGCGACCTGCAGCACAACGGCAATACCATCATTGTATGGAGCATCT
>PXBW01000060.1 GCA_003566775.1 candidate division WS1 bacterium | reverse complement strand
GGCCGGAAGATGACCCGGCCATCGTGGCTTCCGGTCAGAATTATGTTCTCGCGACCGCAGTTCATACCCATAGATCGTTGCAGTTGATGCACATCGCGCGACCGCCGCTGCCGTACTCCGGTGGCGCTCCGTGCGGCGCACACTCCTGTGCGGCGAGACGTTGTCATGAGCCGTTGTCGTTGTGGCCCCGGCGCCCTCGCCGGGGGCGGGCGCGGTACGTTGTGCCCGCCCCGCGAGCCAACGCACACACCTTAGCACGCCACCGAACAGATAGAGAGTGAGGTGATTCGATGAAGCGCCGAAGTGCAGTTGTTGTTGGAATCGCTATTGTCGGTCTTGTCGCGGTATGGACGATCATGCAGAACGCGTCGGACCAAGCCAACAGGCAGTCCGATGTGAGGATGCCGACGCGAGAGGCCGCGGCTGACGAGGCGGAGCCCGTGGCTGAGGAGGTGGATCCGGCGGAGATAGTCGCACAGGCGCTGGATGTGGACACCGACCAGGTACGGATTACTCGGGATCCCGAGCTGCGGGACGACGGCCGGATTGTGCGCGTGTTCGCCGCTGTTGAGTACCCCGAGGAGCAAGGCCGCGGGTTCATGGTCGAATATGAGGTAGACACGCACCTCTTACGCCGCATCTTCTGGATGGGAGTTCAGGAGTGGCCCGGGGAGCCGGGCACGTACGTACCGGTCGAGGAGGCCCGGGAGGTGGCGGAACAACTCAAGTCCCGCCTCTTCCCGTCGGTCCCGGTGGAGATGACGCTTCTTGACATCGGTGCGGTTGGCAGTGGAGCGGCCAAGTCACACAGCTTCCGCTGGGGCTGCAAGATAGCGGAGGGCGTGTTTACCAGCGACCAGGTGCGTGTCACGGTCAATGCGGCGACGGGGAAACCCCGGACGTACTCGCAGAGGGTTGCCGCCGAGCGCCCGGAGCTTGAGGACATCGCCGTGACGAGGGAGCAAGCCATCGAAATAGCCACCGAACACATCGTTGCGCTTTGGCGGCGCGACTGGGAACGCGATGTCAGATTCGAAGTCGCGGAAACTCGACTGGAGCTAAGCTCGTCGAGATCGCCGGACGGGGGCCCGGTATGGTGGATATCAGGTTATCCCGTCAACGTTCAAACCGGGAACCGCAGGATGGGAACGATTCGTCCGATATGCGCCATGACGGGTGAGCTATTGCTTTAGGGAGACTGCCGGGGGCGGGCACGGTGCGTTGTGCCCGCCCCCTCTGTCCGTTGCATCGGATCTCGCGACTCTGCCGTGTTGCTTCGGTGTCTGTTCCGTTCCGATGCCCGCTTTACCGCGACAGCAGTGTCGCGAGAGTGGCGTATCCATCCGCGATCATCTCACGCAGTCCGTCCACTATCTGGTGAAACAGCGACGGGGCGGCGCTCGCCCAATCGATCGCTTCAGGCGAGGCGGCGTGGGCCTCCTCGTTCAGGAGTTCGACTCCCGACAGGACGGGAGGCAGCTTCGATCCGTCCGCCGAGGCGATCGCCACCCGTATCACGTCCGTTGCCTTCACACTGCTTACTTCCGCCACGGTGGCGCGCCGGGCGGCGCCGGACTCTGCCACCACATCGAACTCGCGCAGCACCTGTCGCCCCTGCACGAAGACGTTTGCGAGTCGCTCGCCCGGCCGTGCCTCGCCTGGTTCGGCGAAGTGCAGGCGCACGACGTAACTGCTCTCGGCAATCTCCTCGGCATCGTCGGCGACCCTGATGCGCAGGTCCCCGGTCCCCTCCACTCCTGAGGCGGCCACCCACTCGTAGCTGTCGGCGCCGTCGAATCGCCACGGGTGCTCGACGTACCACCCGGCCCGGCGACCGCTGAAGGCGACGGGCAGATCGAGTTGGGATCCGATGGTGCCGCCCTCCCGCAGATCCTCGTAGTCGTCCCACAGACTCCCGCGCGGGTCCGGATCGTGATTGACCCAGAGCGTTCCCTCGTCGGTCATGCGATGCCCGGGCGCTCCGAGGTTCACTCCCAGCCGCCGCACCGGATGGCCGTCGAGGTCATAGGGGACATAGGTCCACATCTCCACCTCGGGCATATGCACCAGGCCGAGAGAGGTCTGAAGCGGATAGCTGCAGGTGCAGGTGCGGGTGTAATCGGGCGCGTTGAGCACGCCGTCGGCGATGATCAGATTGTTGGTGCAGCCCGCGCGGAAGCCGCCGAGGTTCCCGGTGCCGCCGTCGCGCTCGACGTCGTAGTATCCGGCGGTGGAGGAGCGGAAGGTTATCAGGTGTTCGCCCAGGGTCTGCGTTCCGCAGCCGTATGCGCGCTGGTAGCGCCACGGGGCGTCAGCGCCGGTCACCGGGTTGACGCGACTGAGATTCTCGCCCGTGAGCAGGCAGATCGCGGTTCGCCCGCGGATGCCGATGATCATATCGCCGCGCACGCCGGGATGGCTCACACAGCGCTCCTGCCGATCCCAGATGACGCTCCCGTCGGCACCGCGGTGGGCGATGATGCGATTCTGCGGCTCGTCGCTGAGACGGATGCGCGCCCGCCGCCCCGCCTGCAGGAGGATATCGTGCTCCTCAGAGAATATGAGGAACGTACCGAAGGTGTCCGTGTCACTGATCCACCGCTCCTCGCCGGTGCGGGCGTCGAGGGCAACCACGAAGGGCTCCACCGTCCACTCCTGCCCGCGCCTGCGCAGTATCTCCAGAGGCTGCTCGGACAGGTTGTCTATCGCGAAGACGGTATCGCCCGACGCGATGATCGCGTTGTGCCGGAAACCGTAGGTCGCCTCGCGGGTCCAGAGCACCTCCCCCGAGTGCCGGTCCATCACGATCAGGCGATCGCTGGAGGTGCCGTCCCAGCTATTGGATTCACCGAAGGGCTTCTCCTCGAAGATCTGCGGGTCGGCCCCGGCGATCAGCAGATCATCGTGAACCATCAGGTGCCCCCACTGCGATCCGTCGGGCAGAGTGAACTCGGCCATCACCTCTCCCGTGGCCGGATCCAGCCGCCTGCAGACCTCTCCATGGGTGACATAAAGCCCGTCCTCGACCGAGACGTAGGGGCTTCCAGTCGCGTTGGCTCCGGCCGTTCCGCCGAAGAAGACCATTGCTCCGGTCTGCCACTCTTCCTCGTGATCGAGGCAGGTGAAGATGTGTCCGACGCCATCCCAGCGGTGCTGCCATATCTGCCGCCCGGTGTACACGTCGCGGGCGGTGATCGTGTTCGGTCCCATGATGAAAAGGCGGCCCTCGATTACCTGCGGTGAGGGCCCTGCGCGGTGCCGCGGCAACACATCGTGGTTGCTCGGGCCGCCGTACCAGAGCACTCCGAGCGGGGCGCGCACGAACTGATCGGGCGAGAAGTTCGTGTTCTGCGCGTCTCCGTACTGATGCGTCCACGATCCGGCTCCCGGCAACGGTCCCTCGCGTGTGAGGGTGGCAAAGCCCTCCCCGCCGTCAATCCGCGCGTTCTCAAGCCCGGCGCGCTCCGACAGCCGCGCGAGGCGATCGCGAGCCGCGTCATCCACCGGCAGCCAGGCCGCGCCACCGTAGGGCCGCAGCACATGGAATACGCTCTCGGCGAACTCCGCACCACGCTCGATCCCGGCGGCCTGCGCATCCTCCACCGCGACCAGGCTCGCCATGTAAGGCGAGAACTGCATCTCCATCGGGTCCCCATGCAGCACGGCCGCTCTGCGTCCATAGAGGCCGGCATCGCTGAGGCGCCGTCGCATCTGCTCGACCTTCGCACCGTCCGGCTCCACCGCGATGATGTGCAGATCGCTCTGCCGCAGCAGTTCCTCCATCAGCCTGCCGCCGCCCAGGCCCCACAGCATGGCGTACCCCTCAGTCGCACCGGTCTGCTCGATGATTCCGGCTGCCCTTTCGGCCCAGCCGTCGGCGGCGGTCGTAAGCTCGCGCGGCTCCCATCGATGCACCGCGACCTCGCCGGACTCGGCACCGAAGGCGTGGATCGATCCCTGCTCGGTGACCACGAAGAGCCTTCCCCCCGCCGCGATCATTCGCCAGACATCGCCGTCCACCTCACTCTGCCACGATAGCCGCGGTTCGGCGTCATCGCCCTCGGGGAGATCCAGCGCCGCGACGAGGCCGTCGGGGCCGCTCGCGTAGATCCGCCCGCCCGCCTGCAGATGCACCTCGGTCAGATCGATCTCCGGCTCCACTCGCCAGAGTTCCACGAGTGAGTACTTCCGGGACAGACTCCGCCGGGCGAGACGATTCTCGAGCCAGATGTCATTCTCTTCCGGTTCCGGAGCGTACGCGACAAGCTCGTCACCCTCGACGCCCAGCAGGTGATCTTCGCTGACCACCTGCGCGCTGAGAGTGCGGAACTGCGCGCCATCTTCGAGCGAGTACATGAAGTTAGTCTGATCGCGCACGGGAAGTCCGTGGTTAAAGAACCAGTCACCCTGGGCCCAGACCCGGTAACCGCCCGCGCCCTTACCCACGATCTCGGTTGCGTGGTGGTAGAAGAGCAGTTCACCGGTGTGCCGGTCGAAGACCGCGGGCGTCGCGCGGCCACCGGGTACGAGAACCTTATCCTCCGTCACCGCGAGGTATCCATGGGGCACCACGCCCCCGAAACCGTAGGCCGCGCGGTGCTGGTAGAGGTTGTAAATCGACCCGGTGCCGGTGTTCGTCCAGATTACCTCACCGGTCTCCGCGTCCAGCGCGTTTACGAACACGCCCATGAAAGGCCAGACTCCCGATGTGAAGAACACGGTGTCATCCACTACGGCGGGAGCGCCGCGCACCGGCCAGGTATCTATCAGGCGCTCATTGCCGAGCAGCCAGCGCTGTGGCGGAGCATTGCGGAAACTCCACAGGAGCGAGCCGTCATCGGCATCGAGGCAGTAAAGGAAGCCATCATCGCATCCCGCGTAAAGTCTTCCCTCCGCAATGACCGGGGCGAAGCGGAACGGTCCGTCGGCATAGAAGCGCCAGCGCTCGTCTCCGGTGCTGGTGTCATACGCGGTGATGCTGTCGGTGACCATCGACGCGACAAAGATCGTATCACCCGCGACCACCGGCTCGTACGATACATCGAACGCGAGCTTTTCGGCATCATCGAACTGAAACGCCCAGCAGCGCTTCGGCTCGGGCAACTCGCGAACCCACTGCAGGTGAAGCTCCTCTGCGAGTTCATGCGGCGATACCGCCCGGTTCTGCGCATCATAGCGCCACGTGGGCCAGTCCGCGCCCTCCGCGACCGCGTGGGAACCCGCGCCTGCCATCATCACCAGCGCCGGCAGCGCGACCAGCATCAGGATCGACGACAACACTCTCCTGCTCTTCATCTTACATGGCCTCCCTCTGCGTCAACGCCACACCGGCTTCGGTTTGCTCGGGTACATATCATCTCGCGGCCTCGCCCGTGATCACTCGTTCGATTGCAGCCACGCCGCGTGCAGGATCGTCACCTCATCAGACTCAAGCACGGGATAGTCGCGCACTGTGATAGAGTCGGTGGTCATCGCCTCTATCTCGAATCCGGTGCGCGGGCGCGGACTGCCCTCCGTCATTGGTTGAGGCCCATCCGCGAGCACGAACCAGCCACTCTCCGCAAGCTCGGCTGGCAACGGCTCCGCGAGGTGGAAGGTCCTGCCGGAGACCGAGGCCACCCGCGCGAAGGTGACAGGGTTCGACAGACTGAGGCTCATCTCCTCGTACTGCAGCTTCGTGCCGGCAAGGAGGTACGCGGCGGTGACGCCGCCCTCGTCATCGACCGACACGAAGGCGAACTCCCCCGCGACGGTCACCGGCCCGTACCGACGCTGCTCCTGGTCCTTCGCGGAGATGACGTAGTCGGTGCGTCCCGGCAGACGCACCTCGACGGCCATCGCCCCACTCTCGGGGTCACTCTCGATCAGCCTCGCCGAGACCACGGGCGATGCTTCGCCGACGTAGGGCACCATCACCGCCGCGAAGCGGCTTGCCAGGTCTGCCCCGTCCTCCCCCGCGCGATTCTCAGCGAGTATCTGCTGGATGGGTTCAACTCCGCGCCTGGCGTCACTGTTCGTCCTCCACCCGGGCGCGTCCATGATCACCATCCGCTGCGCTGCCTCAGTGCCACCCAGGAGCATCAGGTCAAGGCGCACGTCCTCATGCTCCCAGGTGAAGGTGTGTGAATCATTCGGTGTAACGGCGCGCGAATTCTCCACCCAGTAGCTCCACGCTTCCGACAGTTCCACCGGCTCAGGGGCGGGCTGCGCGGGCTCCATTCCCACCAGCGAGCCGTTGCAGTGGAAGGTGTACTGATGCGTCTCTCCGCCTTCCACGCGGAAGAAGTCCACCACGTAATGACCGCCGTCCGGCGTCTGAATCTGAGCGCAGGTGCGACGGTACTCGTCACACTGCTCGTATGCGCCGAAGCCGGAGGCCTGCACCATCTCCACGCCGGGGGCGAGACCGAAAAGCTCGAGGTTCGATCCGCGTGGCGCAGTCGCCTGATTCTGCTCGTCCACCACCACGAGGTTGTGTGACAGCGTGCCCGAGGTCCAACTCTGTCCGAGACGCCCGTCCGGGGTCCTGTGCCTGCTGCCCGAGAAGTAACCGCGGTCGGACACGAGTTCTCTGCCGAATGCATAATACGAGAGATTCAGCGTGTCGAGGTGGCGATGACCGGTGCGTATCGTCCAGCGATGCTCGTCGCCCACGAGATAGAGCGCCGTGTCGTTGGCCACCGGATCTGCGCCACGCAGCACCGCCACGTGCCATCCGGGGAACCACTCACTGCGCAGAGGCAGTGAGACCTCCTCCTCCGCGCGCAGGTCGGGATCGCGGTACCACAGCGAGTAGGCCGTCCCGTACTCCGGCAGAGGCCGGCCTGCACTCGTCTCCAGAAGTCCGGCATAGGGGCCTCCGAGACGCGCCGCGAGCACCTCCGCGTAGCGCGGATTCAGCGCGGTGCCCGGCGAGGTGTTGCCGATCACCGGCTTGAGCATTCCCGGAGCGGGCATCCGCACCATCGACAGCAGCGCGAGGTTGAAGTGACCGACCTCGAAGGGACGAAAGTCCTCGATACGCTCACCATCCGGCGGCTGATAGCCGGGCGGATCGCTGTAACCGTGCAGCAGGTCGGGCAGATCGCTCATGCTCAGGTAGTTGTGACGCGCGTATGCCGGCGATTCGGTGTAGAAGCCATCGAAGTGATAGCGCGATTGCAATATCTCGTGGAAGCCGTCAAGGCCGCGGCGCACTCGCTCCGGCTGCTCCAGCAGAAGACCGACCGCGGCGCTGAGCGGGCGAGTCGCAACGCCCTTGTTGCTGAGGTCATCCCAGTGATCCATGTCCGTGCAGCCTGCGTCGATCAGGTCCTCGACTATGCGTCGCTGCATCTCCTCATCCGCAACAGGGGTGCCGTCCTCGTAAGTCGCATCCCTGACGAGGTCATACGCCACCGTGAAGTTGAACAGCGGGTCCGAGTCGCTGCCCATGCCGTGCTGGTTGAGCCGACCGGCTCCCCAGAAGCCGTTGTGCAGGGTGGAGTACTCGCCCTCGTCATCGCTGTGAACGTTGAGGCCGTAGGGATGGCGGATCGCGTCGGGTGGAAAGCGCCCGCCGCGAGGGGTCGATGGAT
>PXBW01000293.1 GCA_003566775.1 candidate division WS1 bacterium | reverse complement strand
TCAGAATATCGTGGCCCTTGTGAAATGTGAGGTTAGCAACGTTGCAGACAAGTGGCGTCGCCGAATCTGCGTCGAGTGCATCGCGTAGTCTATCCCGGTCACCCGCAGCTATGATGCGATCCAATTGGATACCGTTCGAGATGCGGCGCGGAGCAATCATATGCCCCCATCTTCCCGCGAAACTGCTCTGTGATGCTTCAGAGACACAGATTATCTCCTTTACCACGGGAAGAAAGAGCCGGTAGACCCACTTGGCCCATCCGGAATAGATATCCTGGATGCTGTGCTCCGTGTAGACGAACGGGGGGCGTGATCGCAGCGCTCGTATTGCAAGTGACGCCCACAGCGTCGGGCGGGGCACGTGGCTATGCCAGATATCTGGACGGAAGTCCCTGACGAGTCTGCGGAAGCCGAGTACGCAGGTCGGGTTGAAATCCGCGAGTGGGCTTTCGGCAAGCTCCGTTCGAGGCAGCAATCGCTCACAGCGTATGCCCAGCGCCTCCAACTCCGGTACGATCTCGTCTGTGCTCTCGAGGAACGCGATCATCACCTCATGATCGCGTTCGGCGAAGCCGCGGGCCAGGTCCTGGATGACCTGCTCCGCCCCTCCTCCCTCGATTGCCACGCCGGATAGCATTATGCGCATGGGAGCATCCTCGCTTGCATCGCTCAGATGGGCAGTCTGGCGAATATCTTCGGTCCGAGCGCTCGCGCGATCGGCAACGGTGTCCTCTGCCAGATAGAAGAGAATAATCGATAGGCCGTCCCCTCGCGACTGTCCCCGCCATCGGGCAGCGACGACCCTCCACAGTGGCAGTAATGAAGCTGAATCGGCTCTGCCCCCCACTGCTCCTTGAACCGATAGGTGCCCGAATCTTTGGGTGACCTGCCGAAGTCGAACACGGCGCACCCGCTCTCAATCGCCAGGCGCATCAACTCCCAGTAAAGCAGGTTATTGGGGCACATCTTGAAGTAACGTCGGAGCGACGAAGCCCAGGGAACCGCGAACCGATCTCGCCAGCGCAACCCATAGGCTGAGCCGACTGTTGTATCTCCCTCGCGCACTACAACTATAGCCGAGGCATTCGGAAAGCGATCCACCACTTCATGGAAGAACCGTTCAGAGTGCATCGGCGATCCGAGATCCCGGGTGTTCTCGCAGTACACGGGATAGAAAGCGTCGGCAACGGTAGCGTGAACGTCGTCGGCGACATGAGCGGTCAGGCCGGATTTCTTCGCCTTACGCACCTGATTGCGGACCTTTCCCTTGAAGTCCTCCCAGAGGACATCTGCATCGTCCGGCAGGTCCATCTCCATGTTCACCCGGCTGATCTCGGATTCAGTGCCGGGCAGGGGCCGACGCTGCCGAAGCTCAAGCCGGTTGCTCTTCAACTCCTGTGCCAGAGATCGTGCGCGCTTGAGCAACGCCTGTTCCGCCTCATCATCGTCTGTGATCAGGCCGCACTCGTCGGCTAACGGCACCGAGATCAGCACCTTTCCCTCACCGAATACGGATCGCAGCATCACAGGCATGACGCCGACGATCTCATCGTCGCGGTGCGCGGCCAGATAATGTGGCTCACCGCCGTAAACGTCGCGCACCAGTTGCATCCATTCATACTGATGCGAGAAGCGAGCGCCGGGAGCCCCTGATACGAAATCGTTCCATCTGGCCGGATCTCCAGCAAACTCATCGACTTCGACACTCACGTCAAATCCTCCAGCCTCAAGCGTTGGTCGCTGCTTATCTGGTCAGCTTCAGCGGCTTCAGAGCGTGGTGCAGCGTGATCGCTGTGCTGCATCGCGCTCGCACTATGGAGTGCCTGATCCGCGCGCTCAGTGAGGAGATCTTCCTCGACAGATGCCCGTCTGCCTCATGTCGCGCCCCCCATTCTCTCTCGTCGGGCATCAGATAGCTCCCCCTCCGGAAGCTGTCCACGACAGTCTCTATCGACAGTTCATCTACGTGTATCGTTGTCCTCGGCATCGGGATCTCGGACGACGGCAAGCGATGCAGGTCGAGGCCCCTGAAAGGCAGGATCGATCTCTCCCGCTCCATTCGTTCAAGCAGTCCGGCCAGCACGAGATTCGGGTGATCGCCGTCCACCTTAACGTTCCATATCTCCCAGCCATCGTAGGCGGCGTTAATGGCATTTCGCATGCTCACAGCGTAGGTCTGCGCGGGATGGGCCCAGATAGTGAGACCGCCGCGTTCTCGCACAAGCTCCGGGCAGTGGACCACGGTATCATCCGTGAGGTCCATCAACACATCGGGCGTGGCAAGAGCAATAACGTGCCTCCCCAGGCCGCTGAACTCGACGCCCGGCACCAGGAGGACCTCATTACTGATCTGCTCGCATGCGCTGATGTAAGCCTCTATGCCACCATCCCTCAGAGCATCCGAATGATCCGTGACGCAGACAAAGTCAAGGTTCTCACCTGCGGCCCAGTCCCTGATCTCCGGCAGCGACATTGCACCGTCGGAGAACGTTGAATGCACATGCAGGACACCGGTGAACTCACCCATCTCCACGATCGCCTCTGCGCAGATTCTTCCTGATGTACGCCCATGATCCTCCCGGATCATCCAGCGTCAGCAGGCCCTCACGCACCCGAGGATCAAACAGGTAGCGGAGGTTGGAGAACGCCTTCAGGATACCGCGTGGACCGTTGCGCAGGCTCATCGCGCCGCTGAGAAGATAGGTCGGCATGAGCCTGAGCCTCACCCCTTCTCTATAGGACGGTGTCTCGATCTTTTCGCCGCGTGCACAGCGGTAGTACAGGGCCGGGAAGTTCACACCGGCCGCCTCAGAGAGGGCGATCGATCCCCAGAACCGAGGATTTATCTCCAGCAGGTAGAATTGACCGGTCTCCGAGCAGCGTCGGAACTCGACCATCGCCACGCCGGTCCACTTCAGTTCGTCGAGCAGCCTTCGTCCGTACTCCTCGAGTTCGGGCACACGCACACTCTCGCAG
The DNA here is from genome assembly GCA_003566775.1 of candidate division WS1 bacterium. Classification (GTDB taxonomy): domain Bacteria; phylum Armatimonadota; class Zipacnadia; order Zipacnadales; family UBA5352; genus UBA5352. The sequence goes on along the minus strand of PXBW01000293.1, from coordinate 4,604 downwards.
ACTGCGGACGGCCCCCCCTGCGGCGGACACTCCACCAGTCGCCGATGCTGAAAGCTGGCCACACATCGGTGCCCCTCATCGTACAGCGCCTCAAAGCCGTAGCCGTCACCGACAATATACTCCTGGATGATCGGTCGAGGTTGCATCTCATGGAAATGGCGCCATGCCTGCATCACCTCGCCCACCTCGTCCAGTTTCCTGTAGCGCAGGGCAGGACCAAGGTACATTCTCCGATCATGACGAAACTTGATCATCACGGGCAGGGCAATCTGTTCGCACAACTCCCGCAATTCGTCCTCGTCACGAGGGCACCAACTGCGTGGCACTTCCACCCCGATCGAGAGCGCGAGCTGGTGCAGACTCCACTTGTCGTTTGCCTGCAGAAGCATCCGGCGGGACGGCAGCAGCGCGTGGAATCTGGTGGAGAGCAACTCACGCCTCTCGACTATCCTGAGAAGGCTGTTCAGGCAGACCGGAACCAGCACATCCCCCTCGTTACCCAGTTGAAGCAATTGCTCTTCGTAGGCAATATCGGTCTTCTCAACAAGCGACAAAAGGTGGGCCTCATCTGCATAGCGCGAGGCGAGGGAGGGGTATGTGCGGGCTCTGTGATCGACCTCAGTGGAGACAACACGAATGCCTGCCCTGCCGAGACCACGTATGACATGAAGCCCAACACGCTCGCCTGCGTCCGTGACCAGCGCTCTCCCTCGCGCCATTTTAGTTCTGTGAGCGACCAACTGCTTCTCTCCCTGCCCGAGACCGAACGATCTCTATTTCGCAGTCAGCCCCGTGAGGCACAGGCTCTGGCGCGCGTTTAGCTCTGATGGTACTCTCACAGGCCTCAGAGGTTGCCACTCCTGCCACGACACGGGGTCACGCAACGTAATCAATGTTGTGTCGCCGTTGTGGAAATACCGAACCTCTTCGTCCGCGACCACAGACATAGTCCCTGTGCGCTCGATCCAGTCTCGCTGACGCGCTTCCCTGATGCCCCTTTGCTGACTATTGAAGCATGTTGTCTGCCGTGCCCACGCAGGTTACCCCGGTTGCTTCGGCTCATGTGAAGGCTCGGTATCAAGCGCCTTCACCATTAGCTCACAGGTCTCACCGACACGCTGGTAGCTTCCCGCAGGCGCATAGCCCAATCCCTCGTAAAGTTCCTTAGCAACGACGTTGTCCTCAGCAACCCACAACGCCACCTCAGATGCTCCGCTGCCTGCCAGCCTGCCTTCCACGGCGCCCAGCAGACTTGTCGCGACACCCAGTCGACGATAGGTCGGTACAGTGTGAACGGTACCTATCCATGCCGCTATGTCGGAGTAGGCGCCGCTACTGTGGTCCGTATCGTAGTCTCGCGGTTGACGGAAATGCTGTAAGCCCCAGCGCATCAGATCCAACCAGACACGCGGGTCGTAACCGAATCGCCCTGCGACAGCCTGGCAGGTGAACCACGCCATTGTACCGGGCGATTTGGTGAACCTTCTTACCGATGTGATCTCGTTGCATTGGAACACAAAACCGGCCAGTTCGTCGCCAACCCAACCAGTCGTCACACCTGCTCCGGGCGCTCTAATGTACGTGAGTGCCTTAGCGAGGTAGTAGTTGCGATAGACCGTTTCAGAGGCATCCCTGTCACGAGGCAAAGGATGCTCTTGAGCGATTGCATCACCGTCTTCTACGGCTGCCTGACGCACGGCCATCTCGCGACCATCGCGCAGCACGATACTTGTGCTCATAACGCACCTCCCCCAGTCCGGGCCATCTGAACGCAGACCCCCTCCATATGCTCCGCGCTCAAACAGGGCGCGATTGGAAGCACCAGATTGCTCAATACTATCGCCCGGGCACACTGACCCCGTTGCGTTACCTCGGAACTAGACCCCATCCACCCATACTCCCCCATCGTCCTCGTATAGAACGCCCTCGCGTCTATGTTTGCCGACTGCAGCCGCGCCACCAGCGCATCCCGACGCTGTTCGTTCTTTTCCGTCAGGCGCGTCGCAAAGCGCAGATAGGTTGGTTCCGCCTCATCGGGAACGCTCTGGCAGCGCAGGTCCTCCACGCCACTCAGAGCTTCCCGCATGATCGCGGCCGCCTCCCGGCGACGCTCATTGTACTCTTCCAGGCGCCCGAGCGAGATCAATCCCAGCCCCGCCTGCCAGTCCGCGAGCTTCGAGGGATGGGCATCGAAGCTCTGGTCCTCGGCGCCCACTCTCATCCCCGGCAGGCGCTTTGCCAGTGCCCACATCCACGGTTGCGAGAGCACTGTTATCGCCACCTGCCGGAGCTTGCCCGAAGCTCCCGCGCGCGCCTCGGCGAGGCGTTCGAACTGCTCCCGGAGCGGCTCCACCAGATCATCCCGCTTCGTCCAAAACACTCCGCCCTCGAAGCCACGCAGGTTCTTGCTCCGCCCCATGCTGAGGAACGCGGCATCGCCGAATGTCCCGACCCGCTCGCCCGCCCAGCTTCCCCCGACACACTGGGCGCAGTCCTCGATGAGATACGCGCCCACCTCACGACAGATCTCGCGCAGAGCCGTCAGATCGCAGGGGAGGCCGAACATGTGCGGAGCCACCACCGCGAGAACTCGCTCATCGGCGGCCTCCGCGACCTGCGTCGAGTCGATGTTGAAGGTATCGAGCGACACATCGACACACAGTCCTCGCAGACCGGCCTCGACAACTGATCGCCCGACCGTCGGACAGGTGTATGCAGGGAGGATCACGAGGTCGCGATCCCCCTCAAGCGCGCTCAACGCCCGAAGAATCAGCCAGAGCGCCGCGCGACCCGTCGATACCCCGAAAGCCGCATGGGCGCCGTGGTATTCCGCTATCTCCTCCTCGAGTCGCCGTCGAGCGCTCGACATTCTGCACGCGCGGTACAGGTCGCTCAACGTCAGCGGCATCGGCACGGCGGGCACCGGCCTCATAGCGTCGCCGCAATCTCCCTGTAAAGCGCAACCTGGCGATCCAATACCCTGCCGATGTCAAAAGCCTTCGCCCGTTCCCGGGCGGCGCGACCGATTCTCGCGCGCTCTTCCGGTTCGGTGATAAGCTTCGAGAGACGGTCCGCCAGCCCCTTCACATCACCGGTCGCAAATGTGTAACCGCTGACTCCCTCCTCAACCTCCTCGCAGCACCCGGGAATGTCCGACAGCACCACCGGCAGACCCATCGCCATCGCCTCGATCGGTGCTATCGGAAGACCCTCGCGGTGAGAGGCGAAGACGAAGATGTCGGCGGCACAGTAGAGATCCGCGACGTCGTCGCGCCATCCCAGCAGCCGAAATGTTCCGTCCAGGCCCGCGTCCGTGATGGCGCGCCGGATCGATGTCTCATCCTTGCCCGAGCCCGCGGCAAGCAGCACGAAACGATGACCCCCGTCGCGCAACACTCGCGCGGCATCGATCATCTCCTGATAGCCCTTGTCGCGCGTCAGGCGCGAGACCGTCAGCAGCACGGTCTCTTCCTCGCTGATCTCCAGGCTGTCACGTGCCGCCCCCCTCCGACGCAGGTGCTCATCCGTGTCTGGTTGGAAGTCCGATATCTCTATGCCGGCGCCGGGAACATGAACGAACTTATCCGGCGGCCCCGCACCGAGGCTGCGCGCAAGCTCCTGCTCGGCCCGGCTGACGCAGATGACGTGATCGGCGGGCCGCAGACCGGCCTTCTCGATCCAGAGCCACGCCGCCCGCATCAGCGGATTCAGACCATCATGCACGTAGAAGCCGTGCTGCGTGTATATCACGTGTGGGCCGAGCCGATGGGCCACCGGGTTGCCCATGATCCCGCCGAAGGAGCAGTGGCTGTGCACGATGTCGAACTCGCGGTCACCCAGAAACCGCGACAATTGCCGTCTTGCCGCAACCATTCGAAGGGGGTTGAATGTGTGTCCCGCATTCCAGTCATGCACCGGGAAGTCGGCGGCGAGCAGGCGCCCCTCGGTTCCGTCGAACCTCCCCATGGCCTCGACGTGGAAGCCTTCATCCTGCAGCCGCTCCATCAGCGGCAGCGCAAAGCGTTCGAGCGAGAGCATCCGCGCGGCGAGTTGCAGCACTCTCATGACGCCGCGACCCTAATCGTCCTCGCGATAATAGTCCTGGTAGTAGTAATAGTAGTAATAGTACGATCCCGCGGTGGGGCGAACCTGATTAGCAACCACACCAATCGGTTTCACACCGATCTCGCGCAGGTTCTGCATAGTCTCGCTGGCCGCCTTGCGTCGCGCCTGCTTGCCGACCACGAAAAGCGTCCGCTCTGTCGCGTGGCTTATGACCGTCGCATCTGCCAGGAAGCCCGCCGGGGGCGTGTCCCAGATCACGTAGTCCGCCATCTCGTTCAGCCGCTCGATCAACTCCTGACCGTGTGCGCTGGCGAAAAGATCTACCGGCGAAGGCGGCAGCGGTCCAGCGCTTATCATGCTGAGATTGTCGATCTGCGTCCCCTTTATGACCTCCTCCGGTGTCACGTCACCCACCAGAAGATTGCTCAATCCGGGCTCTCGCTCGGTACCAAGCAGAGTATGCAGGCGTGGTCGATGCAGGTCGGCGTCTATCACCAGCACACGCCTGTCGCTGCTTGCGAAGGCCGCCGCAAGATTAC
>PXBW01000066.1 GCA_003566775.1 candidate division WS1 bacterium | reverse complement strand
GGGGCGGACGAGGGCAGGCGAAATGTGCTGCTGCGCAATGGCGAGGAGGTCGCGTCAAATGATGACCGGCGCTTCCGGATCGTGATGGGCGGGCATCACAATACGCCACGCGCCGTGCGAATCAGTGCGCAGAGGGCCCACGATACGCTGACTCTCACTTTCAACGGAGCCGAGGTAATTCGCTGGTCCGATCCCGAGCCTCTGACAGGCGGCAAGCATGTCGGAATGGGTATCGATGGCTGTCGCGCAATCTTCCGAGACTGCCTGATCTTCCCGAGGGTGCGACCTGAACCACGCTGACGTAAGGGGAGCAATATCCGAAAAGCTAAGAAGCAGTCGTGTGAAGTCACCGTGGCCGGTAGACTCTCCTCCACAGTTCCCGAGCTGATCTCTCAGGCTTCAGCATGCACCAGATAGACCGATAGCACTCTCCTGGGACGAATGACGCGACGATCTGCGCAATTAAGTCGCGTCAGCCCACACCCGGGCGATCCCCCCAGAAGAATCCCCCGTCACACGATCAGTATTCCAGCGGAATCTCAGTAGCCCCGTGGCTGTGCACCGAATCAAGCGCCTTGGCTCTGTCTTCCATACGGTTCAACTCTCTCATGGTTGCAGTTGAGCACCGTTGTCAGGCCCATGGGGCGTCAGGCTCATCCGCGCGTGATGCCCTTGTGCCGGGCGAGAAAAGCATCCTGCACAAGGAGAAGTGGCCCGTTCTCTTCGACAATGTGGCTCAGAACGGCGGCTACGGCGGCCCGCCAGGAATCGATCGGTGTCGGCCTGCATTGGCGCAGGTGAAACAGTAACAGATCGACTGGTTCCGCGATTGATGATCGCGAAGCGTTTCGAATGGATTGTCAGGACTAATTCAGAATCGCCTTGACTCCCTGGGATAGGCGGGGTATAGTAGGGCTCAATTGTCCAAGATGGTCTTGTTACGGGGAATATATTCGGGCACAGCGTTGTTCAAATAGGTATAGACGGGGATTATGCGGGAAAAAGGCATTATGCATCTCGAGGGCGCATCCATCAACTCAGTAGATGCCTCAGGGAGGATCGCCCTCCGAGATCATGTCATTGATGAGCTGAACGGCTCAGTCGTCATCACGCTGGGCTTTGATGAGAACCTGCTGATGTTCGCCCCGGAGCAGTGGACAGAGTTTGTGATGCAGCTTGAGGGCGATGACGATGAGATGGACCCCGACACTGACGACCTGCGCAGGCTGTTCCTCGCTCCCGCTACCACCGTTGAGCTTGATGATCGTGGGCGAGTAAAGCTCCCCGAACCGCTGCGAGACTGGGCTGGACTGAAGCCCGGCAAGTCACGCGCGATGGTATTGAGCATCGGGACGCGCTGGGAGATCTGGGATCAGCGAACCTACAAGGAATACATGCTATCTCGGCGCGGAGCGCTGAAGGACATTGCGCGCAGGAAATTCAGCAATACACCGAGCGGCTCGGGGGAGGCGGAGGACGAGGTGCGTTGACCGAATTCGAGCATGTTCCGGTCATGCCCGATCAGGTCATCGAGTATCTTTCCCCAAAGCCTGGGAGAGTCTACGGGGACGGGACGATAGGGGCCGGGGGACACGCGGAGTTGATCCTTGAAAGCGCACCGGATACGCGGGTAGTTGGTCTCGACAGGGACCCGGCGATGCTGGAGATAGCGAGGCAGCGGCTATCGCGCTACGGTGACAGAGTTCGGCTCATACACGCGAGCTACGAAGATATTGGCGAGGTACTGCCTGATCTGAACCTTGAAAAGATAGACGGCATGCTGCTGGACCTGGGACCGAGCCGGGACCAGCTTGCGGGTAGAACTGCGGGTGAGGGCAGAGGCTTCTCCATGTGGGGTGATGAGGAACCTCTGTCCATGGCGTACGATCCGGGGCAGCCGCGCACCGCACGGGAGCTTCTTGCGAGGCTCTCCGAGCGTGAACTGAAGGAACTGTTCGGACAGACGCTGCGCGGGGGGGAGGTCGGGAGCGTGGTGAAGAGCATCCTGAAAGCGCGCGAATCGGCCCCGATCGAGACGACGGCCCAACTCACGGCGTTGCTTCGAGAAGCGCTTGCGTACCGGGGGCCCGCTGTCGAGAAGCGTATGGCGGCAGCCTACGCGGCCATCCGGATCGCGGTCAATCGTGAGATTGAGGTGATGAAGCGGGGAATCGACGAAGCAGTTGAGGTGTTGAGGACTGGAGCAAGGCTGATAATCATCTCGTTCCACGGCCTCGAGCACGGGGCGGTCCGCAGTCATCTCCGAAACCTGGAGGGCAAACGTCTCGGTCCGCCACGGTTGATAGGCGCGCCGAGGAGCAAGGGTAAGCTGAAGGTGCTGACGCCGAGACCCCTGTTTCCGGATGAGGGCGAAGTAGCCGAGAATCCTGCCGCCCGCAGCGCGAGATTGCATGCCGCCGAACGTCTTTGACGGAGCAGCAGCACCAGACATAGTTCAAATTGACAGGAGGAATCAGACAAGTAGATGCAGGTCTAAACTGACAGGTTTCTCCGAGGGCGCGCAACCAGGCAGCAGCCTTCGGAGTCGGGGGACGGACGCCCGGGTAACACGTGCAACAGCCTTTGCAGAAACATCACAGCTCGACATCGCAGCCGAACATCGCAGCAACATCACAGCAAGGGATGAGGCAACATCAGCTACCAGGGTGCCCCCCAGGGCATAGCGGTCCATGCACATTACTTCACAGCAAAGTGGCATGGGCGTTCGCTCCCCCACCATTACTTGCAGAAGCCACCGGGAAGAGGTTCCTGAGAGAACTGTCTTCCCGGCAGGCGTCAACGGCAACTTCGAGTGTTGGGGAGGGAAGTATAATGCGACGAGCGAGGAAGATGCGTTCTCAGGAAAGATCGCGATCAGATGCAGTTTCTCCGGCGGGTCGTCTCTGGTCGGAGTTGATCTGGCCCGCCCTGTGCGTAGCTATTGCAGCGGCGGGCGCTGTAACGTACCTTGCGCTATGCGCCCAGATCTCTGTGATTGAGTGCGATCTCGCACGACTCGAGCAGGTGATGGAGAGCAAGAGATCGAGGGAGTTCGAACTGCAAAGACAACTCGCCGAGTTGCGCCACGCGGAGCGGATTCAGAAGCATATTGTGGAGCGTGGTCTGCAACCGCCCAGCGGTCATCGCCACATCAGACTCACAGACATCCCCCCGTCGCTCTACGGCGCACTGCCCGACTCTGAGCTGGACCGCGACATTCGTGATGCCGATCCTGCTGAGGTCGCGGGGAGCCCGCATCGGCCTTTGTTCGCATCAACAGGATACCTCCGCAGCGGCGGCGATCACTGAGACAACCCCTGGCTTGAGGGAGAGCTGATGGCATACGGGAGGACAGGTGATGCGCGCCGGACCTACATACCGCACCCGCTGGCACATCGCCGGGTGCGTCTGTTTCTGTTCTGCGTCTTCGCGGCCTTCTTAGGGATTGCATTTAAGCTTATGAACGTGCAGTTGATCCAGCGCAGTCACTATCTCGCGCTGGGAGGGTATGCCGGTTCCGGCCCGGAGCCTCCGGTTCCAGGTGGGATATACGCTCGAGGTCTCGAACCGCTGGCATTCAGCGTTCCGGCCGTCTCGATATGTGCGAATCCCATGGCTGTGGCGAGTTCGGAACTGGGCATAAGTGAGACCGCACGTGAGATCTCCAGGCACACGGGCCTGAGTGCCCCGGAGATACGAGAGAGACTGCAGAGCGGTGCGGACAACAACCGCCACTTCGTCTATATTGAGCGCCTGCTGGAGCCGGAACAGGTCCAGGAGCTTCGCAAGGCGAGCCTGGCCGGTATCTGGACCACTCGCGAGTATCGCCGGGTATATCCGGGCGATAGAATGGCATGTCATATCCTCGGTCGGCGCAGCAGATTTCACGAACCACTCGATGGACTGGAACGAAGATGGGCGTTCTTGCTGGAGGGATATCCTGGGACGCGTTCGAGAAACGTCGACAGGTACGGTCGCACGATTCTCGGGGCGGACGCAAATGAGGCGCTGCCCCCGGAGCCGGGCAAGGACGTGGTGTTGACGCTCGACTGGGGGCTGCAGCAGGAGTTGGAACTGGCCCTTGACGGATGCATGGAGCAGCATCGTCCACTGAATGCCACCGCACTGGTGATGGATCCGCGCACCGGCGAGATTCTGGCGATGGCGTCGCGCCCGAACTTCTCGCCCGCAGGGCTCGAGTCGGGAGATCCCGACGAGATCGAACGGAGGATGAACAATGTACCGGTGATGCGCCAGTACGAGCCGGGAAGCGTCTTCAAAGTACTGCTGGCGGCGGCGATTCTCGAGGCGCCGGGGGACGTGTCCCGCCGGAGCTTCCACTGTAGTGGATCGGCCCATATCGGTGGAGGCCCGTTGCGTTGCTGGTATGCTCAGGGACACGGTTCAACGGACATTACCTCGATGATCGCCCGGTCATGCAATATCGCGGCGGCACAGTTCGCCCTGCAGATCGGTGCTGAGCACTATCACAGCTTTCTGCGGAATCTGGGCATCGGACAGCGCACGGGAATAGGGCTTCCCGGGGAGGCGAAGGGGTCACTTCTTTCCCCGGAAAAGATGGTCCCTCGAGATCTTGCAAGTCTCGGCTTCGGCCAGGGAGTATCGGTAAGCGACTTGCAGATGCTCAGCGCGGTCAGCGCAGTAGTAAATGGCGGACGCCTCATGCAGCCTCACATCGTGCGCGCGGCGGTTGACCAGCGTACTAACACGGTGTCACACGAGTTCGAGCCTTTGGAGATACGTCGGGTTTGCTCTGAGGAGACCTCGCACCGCGTTCGGGAAATGATGGAGGCAACCGTGGAGCGCGGCACAGGCGTGAGAGCGGCGATCGAGGGCCTGCGGGTGGGCGGCAAGACGGGTACCGCTCAGAAGTGGATTGAGGAGGCAGGGGGCTTTGTCCACGGCCGTAACATCGTTTCATTCACAATGGTCGCTCCGCTCGACGAACCTCGCTTCGCCATCCTGGTCACCGCCGACGAACCGATCGAGCAGCGTCACGGCTCCGAAGTAGCGGCTCCCGTGGCAAGAGAGATCGCGATTGCGGCGCTTCGGCAGGCGGGTCTTCTACCGGAACAGGCGGAGATAGACAATAGCTCGTAGTCCTCTTAACGTGCGGGTTGCCGGACTGCGATCGATGGATTACTATGATCGGAGAATGATGACCAGAAGATTGCACTTCAGCTCACTTACCGACGATCTGCCGGGCCTCATCGAGAGGCACGGGGATACATGTGTGTCTGGAATTGCAAGTGATTCCCGCGAAGTCTCACCCGGCGACCTCTTCCTGGCCTATCGAGGCTTTGAAGCGGATGGCCACGACTTCATCGAACACGCTCTGGTAAATGGCGCGGTCGCAGTTGTTTACGACAATCCAGGACATGCTACGACAGTGGAAGGTGTGCCGTGGGCGCGGGTGCAGGATGCCAGGAGGGCAACGGCGGAGCTGGCGGCCGACTTCTACGGCAATCCGAGTGACGAGCTTCTCGTCGCGGGCGTTACCGGGACGAACGGGAAGACTACCACCACTTTTCTGATAGCGGCGGCACTGTCGGCTGCGGGGTTGCAGGGGGCGGTGATGGGCACACTCGGATACGGTCCGGTCGATTCGCGAGTTGACGCACCGCGAACCACCCCGGACGCAGTCGAGTTACAACGTTTCATGCGCGCGATGGTCGATGAGGGCATCCAGGCAGTTGCGCTGGAGGTATCGTCGCATTCGCTGGTATTGCATCGTCCATGGCGCTGCTCGTTCGATGTCGGGGTATTCACGAACCTCTCGCAGGATCACCTCGACTTTCACTCAGATATCGAGCGCTACTTTCAGGCGAAGCTGATGCTCTTCCGGGAGTACGCGGAGGGATCGAGCAAGCCTATGGTCGGCGCGATTAACCTCGATGACGAATTCGGGCGGGAGTTGGCCGCACAGGCGTCGTGTCCGGTGCTCGGGTACGGTCTTCGCGGGGATTGCGACGTGCGGGCGGTCGATCCAGAGATGGACGAGGCGGGAAGCAGTTTCGATCTTGTGCTCCCCTCGGGCTCTGTTCATATCGATCTGAAGCTGCCTGGAACGTTCAATATCTTTAACGCGCTGGGAGCGGCTGCAGCGGCTCATGTGATGGGAGTGGAGGCGGAGGCTATCGCCGAGGGGCTCTCATCACCGAAGAGTGTGCCGGGAAGGTTCGAACGGGTGGATACGGGTGATCTGCCGGTTGAAGTTGTCGTGGACTACGCGCACACTCCGGAGGCGCTTGCTAACGTGCTTTCCGTTGCCCGGCAGTTGAATCCGCGCCGACTCATCTGCGTCTTCGGCTGTGGCGGCGACCGTGATCCGGACAAGCGTCCCAAGATGGGTCGGATTGCGACAGAGAACGCGGACTTCACCGTCATTACTTCGGATAATCCCCGTTCCGAGGATCCCTCAACCATCATCGAGGCCATTACGGCGGGTGTAGTGGGAGACGATTACGCGGTTGAGGCGGATCGCAGGGCCGCTATTGCGCTGGCGCTTCAGATGGCCGGGAACGGCGATCTTGTGCTGATCGCCGGCAAGGGACATGAGACCTACCAGATATTCGCCGATCGCACGATCGACTTCGATGACAGACAGGTGGCGCGAGAGCTTGCCGCTGAGATCAGCGGCGGCATCGCGTCGGATGACGTCCAGAGGTGACGGTAATTGCCACATAATCCGGGGTTTTCGCTTACGCTCACGGAGGTCGCCGAAGTCTGCGGGGGGCAGATCGTCGGCAACGCTGTAGAGCGGGCGATTGAAGGCGTGAGTACAGATACGCGTCAACTCGCGCCAGGTGATCTCTTCATCGCACTTGAGGGCAGAGTGCACGACGGCCACGGCTTTCTCGCGCAGGCGGAGGACGCCGGAGCTGTCGCGGCCGTGGTGTCCCAAATCGAGGCGGTTCCGAACGGACTGACCGCGGTAGTGGTGGATGACACGCTGGAGGCCCTCGGACGAATCGGCGCCGTGCACCGATCCTGCATTACTGCGAAGATCGGCGCCATCACCGGAAGCACCGGTAAGACTACCTCTAAGGACATGCTGGGCAGTATCATGGGTGGTGTCGGTCCCACGATTGTCTCAGAAGGCACCGAGAACAACGAGATAGGTGTACCGCTGACCCTGCTGCGACTGACCCGGCAGCACAGGTTCTGCGTGCTGGAGCTTGCGATGAGGGGCCCCGGGGAGATAGCCTATCTCGCGGAGATCGCCCGGCCCGAGGTTGGCGCCATCACGAACATCGGTCAGAGTCACGTTGGCCGACTGGGGTCGCGAGAGGCAATCGCACAGGCTAAGGCGGAACTTCTCGAGCATCTGCCCCCGGAGGGCGCCGCGGTGCTGAACGCGGATGACTTCTTCTTCAGCGTGTTGACGGCGATGGCTCCCTGTCCGGTGGTATCATTCGGTTTCTCACCGCAGGCTGAGTTCCGAGCGGAGGAGGTTGACGAGAGCAGGCTCAATGGTGTTTCCTTCAGGCTTGAGACGCCTGAAGGTGCAATGCAGGTAGAGATGCAGGTCCCGGGCAGGCATAACGCGCTCAATGCAGTGGGGGCCGCGGCGTTGGCGCATTGTATGGGGGCGAACCTCGCGC
>PXBW01000309.1 GCA_003566775.1 candidate division WS1 bacterium | reverse complement strand
TGGCGGCGGTCCTATGGTGGGGGAGCGCAAGAAAGGGCCTCCGAAGCGAAGGGGGACGAACTCTTTTCTCCGCCACGGCTGTCGGAAGATCTGATGCACCGTGCCCGGACCGGAGTGTCCCGGCACGGTGAAACAGCGTCGTGTGGCTCATAGCCACCTACTCGGGCATACGCAGCAGTCGGGCGTTAATTGCGACGATCACGGTACTGGCGGACATCACGATCGCGCCGACCGCCGGTGGGAGGATGATGCCCCAACCCGCCAGCACGCCCGCCGCTAGCGGAATCGCGACGGCGTTGTATCCGGTCGCCCAGAACAGGTTCTGCACCATCTTGCGCCAGGTAGCTTTCGACAGCCCCAGCATGTCCACGACGGCCTGCGGATTGCTCTTCACCAGCACCACGTCGGCGGTCTCTATCGCCACGTCCGTGCCGGCACCGATCGCCACACCGACATCCGCCTGGGCCAGTGCCGGAGCATCGTTCACTCCATCGCCTACCATCGCCACCATGAGCCCGCGCTCCTGCACCTCCGATACCTTAGCCGCCTTCTCGTCGGGAAGCACCTCGGCGAAGTAATCATCGAGGCCGAGTTCGCCCGCAACCCAAGCGGCTACTTCCTCGTTATCGCCGGTAAGCATCATGGCCTTCACGCCGCCCGCCTTGAGGTCGTCGATTGCCTGCCGCGATTCCTCTCGAATCACGTCCGCGAGCGCAATTGCGCCGATCAACTCGCCCTCGTCCAGCAGGTAGACGACCGTCCGGCCCTCGCCGGTGACGGCCTGATCGACCTCCTCCGGCACCTCGATCTCGTTTTCTGCAAGGTAGCCGGGACTGACCACCATTACCTCGCGGTCCTCAACCGTGCCCTTCGCACCCACGCCCTTGATCGCCTCGAAGTCATTGACGGCGGGCACATCGATGCCACGCTCCTCGGCCTCGCGCGCTATCCCCCGGGCGATAGGATGCTCCGAGTGAGCCTCGACCGCGGCTGCGAGGCGCAGCACCTCGTCCTCTGCGTACTCGCCCACGGGCCCCACGGCCTCGACGCCGAAGCGTCCCTCGGTGAGCGTGCCTGTCTTGTCGAAGACCACTGCGTCGAGATTGCGGGCGCTCTCGAATGCGTTGCGATCTCGCACCAGCAGGCCCCTGCCCGCGCCGATGGCCGTAGAGACCGCCACCACCAGGGGGATCGCCAGGCCAAGCGCGTGCGGGCAGGTGATGACCATGACCGTGATCGATCGCTCCAGCGCGAACTCAACAGTCTGGTCCACGGGGATCAGCCATGCGACGAAGGTGACCGCGCCCGCGGTGATCGCAATGAGCGTAAGCCACGCCGCCGCGCGGTTCGCCAGGTCCTGGCCGCGTGACTTCGACTGCTGAGCCTCCTCGACCATACTGATAACCTGGGAGAGATAGCTCTCCTCGCCGGTCTTCTCCACTTCGACGGTCAGCGAGCCATCACCGTTGATCGCTCCACCGATCACCTCATCGTCGACGCCCTTCTCGACGGGCGTGGTCTCACCGGTAAGCATGGACTCGTTGAGGGCGCTCCCCCCGTCGACGATAGTGCCGTCGGCGGGCACCTTCTCACCCGGCCTGATCAGGATCCGGTCACCGGGTCGAAGCTCGGCGACCGGCACATCCTCGGTCTCGCCGGACTCCTTGAGACGGTGCGCCTCATCGGGCATCAGCTTCGCAAGTTCCTCCAGCGCCCGTGACGCGCCCATGACCGATCGCATCTCGATCCAGTGGCCCAGCAGCATAATCACTATGAGGGTGGCAAGCTCCCAGAAGAAGGTCGTCCCCTCTACGCCCAGCACCACCGCCGCGCTGTAACCGAAGGCAGCGGTGATCGCCAGCGCTATGAGCGTCATCATCCCCGGCGTGCGCTCGGATAACTCGCTCACAAGCCCCGCAAGAAAGGGCCACCCACCGTAAAAATATATCACAGTCGAGATGGCGAGCAGCACGTAAAGGTCACCCTCGAATGCGGGTACCTCCCAGCCAAGCCATCCGCGGATCATGGGTGACAGCGCCAGAACGGGCAGAGTCAGCACCAGGCTGACCCAGAATCTACGGCGGAAGTCCTGCACCATCATCTCGTGGTGATCGCCGTGCCCCGGCCCGCAGCAGCCGCTCCCGCCCTCGCCATGAGCCTGGTGTTCACCGTGCTGAGTGTGCGCTTCCCTATCAGCATGTTCTTCGTGTCCATTGTGTTCGGAATGTTTCATCGAAGATCACCTTCGCTATTACACTCCGGCGCGCGGTCGAGAAGGATATCAGGCCGCCGGAGCAGAATATCGTTACATGTTTAATTCGTGATGCAGATCGGTGGTCCTGTTGGTCTTTAGTGCATCTATCAGCTTAACTTCGACATCCGCGCGGAATCTCCCCCTCACGCGGAGGATTGTCATGCTTACCCTGCTGGCGAGTGTGGTGTCTGCGTGCAATGCCGCCGCGGACTGGCAGCGTTTGCACTCCGAAGCGCCGGCATTTTCCGTTGAAGCTCCGGAGGGCTGGGAATTGCGGGCGGTTGAGGGTCGCGGCGCGCGTCTGCTCTCCCCGGACGACGGCGCGGTCGTCGAAGTAGTCCTCTGGGAGGCGCTCAGGCCGCCCGCCACCGCCGAGAGCGCCCTCGCCGAACATGAGGCAGTACTGGCACGCGCGCTCGATTATCGGCGCGACTCCGTCGAAGAGTTGATCATCGATGAAGAGAGACATGGACTGCTGGCCACCGGGCGTGTTCGCAGCCGCGGGCTAACTGAGGGCAGCGTCTTCTACGCCTTCGGCGTGGACACTATGCATGTGGTGGTGGGGACGTTTGCTCGCCCCGAGCGGATCGACCAGATGCGCGAGGACCTTCTCGACCGTATCGTGCGTTCGTTCCGCCTCAATGAGCAGATCGATCTGCCCGTTGCACCCGATCCGACTCCCCCTGTTGATCCGGATCTCGAGGAGCGCCCGCAGCCGCCACCCTATTTCGAACCGACCGGTCCGCCGGAGCACGAACGGACCGAAGATGATCCTGACCCTGAGCCGGAGCCACCGGCGCCGGAGAAGATGGAGTCTGAACGCGCGCCGATGACCATCGGCGTCGGGCCTGAGACCGAGCCGATCAGTCCCGGAGAAGGCCCGGCGGCTGAGATGCCGTGGATCGAGCACCGCAGCGCATATGGCTTCTCGCTCACGATCCCCGTGGATCGGCAGGTCGGCATCGAGAGCGGAATCATCGTCATCAATCCCGCAGTGCCGGAGGACGAAGAAGAGACCCTGCTGATCGCGCCTATCTTCGGTACCGATCCGGGCGCTGAGGAGGCGCTGAGCGAAGTTCTCGGGGCGCTGCCGGGGCTCCGGCTCACACGCACCGGTTCGGTGGAAGCGGATAACGGTGTTACGATCGTTGATGGAGACGCGACAGGACGATTGCGCCTCCGGGCGACTTGGTCGCATGATAACGAGCGCGGTCTGCTCATCGCGGCGATAGCTCCACACGCCACCTGGGACCGCTCGTTCCCGCGCATGGCGCGCATTGCGTCCGGCTTTGAGCCGGGCGCGTGGGGCAGACCGCGTGGGCTGGAGCAAGTGGCGGAGTTCGACGCCGGCGGCCTCACCGTCCGGCTTCCTGAGGGCTGGGAGGTGAGCGGCGGCTTAGGCGATGACACGAGTGACCCTGTGATAGACCTCGATGCGGGGGAGATGGACGAGAGCGGGATTAATCTGGCGTGGAAGCAGCCTCTCCGCCCGCTGCTGCGCGATCTGAGTCCTCTGCTGGAGAGCCTCGGGTGGCGCGAGGGAGAGCGACACTCCGCCTCTGACGGAGGTGGACTGCTGATCTACCGGCGCCGCGATCCGGTCGAGATGATTGAGGACATATATCTGCGTCAGCATCTGCCACAAGTTGCCGACGTGGAGATTGAGGGACTGCCGCCCCGACGTTCCGCGTCGAGTCTGCTCGGCGGAGACCAGGCGACCGGACAGGTCGTGCGCGTTGAGGCCGAGACGGCAGCGGGGCGGCGGGAACTGCTTTTCGTAGCGGCTACCGCAAGGGCCGAGCCGCCGCTGACCGCCACCTGCTGGGAGGCGGCCGTTCTGATGGCCGACGCCCCGGAGGGCAGGCTCGCGGAGGCGACGCGGACGCTTGCGGAGATGGTAAGAAGCGCGCGGTTGGGCGAAGATCTCGCCGAGCATCTGCGTGAGAGCGCAGAAGACCTCATCAGTCGGGCGGACAAAGCGGTGCAGGCGATTGCGAGCGAGTATATCGCAGAAGTTGACACCGATGCCGTCAGCGCGCTTACTGTCGAGGACCCGGACGAGGACGAACTCTGGGAGGTTCCGCGCGGGATACTTGATTACTGGTTCAGGCAGGCTTCGACCAGGAACGGAGGGCGACCTCCGGAACCCGGTGACCCGCAGATCGACGCAGGCCAGTGACCGAATAGGGCGAATGAACTCACTTAAGGAGGGTATAAGATGAGAAAGATGGCTGAGTGCGAACACTGCGGTGGTCAGAAGACGTGCACGGTAAGTGGGGGCAGAAGCTGCGTTGACTGCCTGCGGGCCGCCGGTAAGGGCAGGCGCAGCTTCGACGCGGTTCGCTGCTCCTACTGTGGAGGCCGCGGGTTCGTGATGGTTGAAGTCGAGGAAGAAGACGACGAGGAGGAAGAGACGACGGAGGCGGAGACTGAGGAGCAGTGAGATCACTATCTCCGGCTTTCTCTGCGCGTAATTGTGCATGGCGTTTCGCGCCATTGCGAACACCTCTGTGAGCCTTACCGTCTCATTCTAACGGATAGACCCGTCATTCGTCCCCGGCGCGAAGGGATGGGCTTCCGACCCGACTGGTGTGCGGCTCGGGCCTGAGACTTCGGATCCGGGGAGAGCATCTCACCGTCTGGTTGAACCTGCGACAGTGCAAGGGAAATGGGAGAGATGAAGAGGACACTTCTGATCGTTGCGTTAGCGATGCTCATCACCGCTCCAGCCATCGCTGAGGTCAACCCCATGGGCGATGTTCCATCCGACCACTGGGCATATGAAGCGGTGGAGCGCTTGATGGACAGGGGTATCATTATCGGTTATCCGGAGGGCAGCCTCCAGGCCCCCGCAAGGACCGACGTTGTCCACTGCCCCAACTGTGGCCGCGTCGTGGCGGGCGAGGCTGCGGTAACAGAACATGATACCGAGGAGCCCGCCAAACAGGCGCACTGACATCGCCGCGCCAATGAACCGTCAACGGCAAGTGAGCGCCATATGGAGGCGCGAAGGCTCCAATCTGTCCCCATGGTGCGCCGGGCCGATCTCCGTTGCATGACCCCGTTCCGCTGATCCCGTTTCGGCCGGATTCGATTCTTTTTCGGCAGGGGCCTTGACAGTCAAGTCTGAGGATGTTAGCATATAAGCGATCAATAAAATGCTTGAGAATAGAGAAGTAGAAGAACTGGCCGAACTGTTCGGCGCACTCGGATCGGATACGCGCATCCGCATCCTGCAGGAGCTTGGTGAGAAGGCGCTCTGTGTCGGAGCGCTGGCCATGCGGCTTGAGATGACCCAGAGTGCGATCTCCCAGCATCTGCAGATTCTGAGGCGTGCGGGCCTCGTCGAGGCGGACAAGCAGGGTAGCTTCGTCCATTACAGCCTGACAGAGAACGCCCGCGGGCGATACCGAGAAGCGCTGGACCGTATCCTACAAGGTCGATCTAAGGAGGAGGACTGACGATGTGTAATCCGAAGGGCTGCGAGTATCCCGAGAAGCTCAAGGGTGAGCCCGGCGACTGCTCGCCGGAGCAGATCCGAGAGTGTCACGGGGATGTTCCCGAGCATTCCTGCGAGGAGACGGGCTGCGAGAACCCTGAGAAGCTTGAGGGTGAGCCCGGCGACTGCTCACCGGAACAGATCCAGGAGTGCCACGGGGATGTGGCGGAACACCCGTGTGAGGGATGAGACAACGATGAGCGCGCGAGACGACGAAGCGTCGCGCTCGACGGACCACGGGGAGCGTTCCCAGCAGGGACCGCTCCCCGACTACTATCCGAGCGTCGCGGCGGACATCGTGCGAATGTGCAGGCCCCCCGATGACGGCATCTGCGTGGATCTCGGTGCGGGCGAAGGCCCTGTGGCCCTGGCGCTTGCTGAGTTGTGTTCGGCTCGCCTTGTGCTGGTCGATCCTGATCCCGAACCGTTGAGCGCGGCGCGTGACAGGGCACAGGACGATGGTCATGCACGACGGATCAGCACCTTGTGCGGCCGGGCCGAGCAGTTGCCGCTCACGGACCAGTCGGTGGACGTTGTCTTCAGTCGCGGCTCGGTTTACTTCTGGGAGAACCAGGCGCGCGGCGTTGCGGAGATCTACCGGGTGTTGCGCGTCGGCGGACAGGCGATGATAGGCGGTGGATTGGGACACGATTATCCCGAGTGGGCGCGCAGGGAGTTCGTTCGCCGCCGTCACGAGGGTGCGCGCAGTAAAGGACCGGAAGCGTACGCACGATTCGTGTATTTGCGGGATCCGAAGACGTTCGCCTCATGGGCGCGTGCGGCCGGATTGCCTCGCTTCGAGGTGGTGGGTGAGGGCGGACGGCCTCCCGAAGATCCAAGCGCCGGTCTCGGAATCTGGTTGCGTTTCGAACGATAAGGGAGCAAGGCGATGAGTGCAGTGATCGAAGTTGCGGGGCTGACCAAGCGTTACAATA
Source organism: candidate division WS1 bacterium (assembly GCA_003566775.1). Classification (GTDB taxonomy): domain Bacteria; phylum Armatimonadota; class Zipacnadia; order Zipacnadales; family UBA5352; genus UBA5352. The sequence goes on along the minus strand of PXBW01000309.1, from coordinate 958 downwards.
CCCACCTCGCGGTTGACGATGTCAGCTTCGAGGTCAGGGAGGGCGAGGTGTTCGGTTTTCTCGGACCGAACGGCGCAGGTAAGACCACCACACAGCGGATCGTCACCGGGGTGCTGCCACCCACTGAGGGGCGGACGATGGTACTGGGCCGCGACATGGTGACGAACCCGGTCGCCGCGAAGGAGCGCATCGGCGTGGTTCCGGAGGTCGCGAATCCGTACCTCGACATGACCGGGTGGCGGAACATGCTCTTCTCCGGTGAGATCTACGGCCTGCCCGGCGCGAAGATTCGCTCGCGCGCGGAGGAGTTGTTGCGACAGTTCGGCCTCTGGGAGAGGCGCGATGACATAGCCAAGCGGTACTCGAAAGGTATGAAGCAGCGACTGATCCTTGCCATGAGCATCATACACGAGCCGCGTGTGCTTTTCCTCGATGAGCCCACGGCGGGGCTTGATGTAGAGAGTCGGCGCATGATCCATGGTCAGGTGAAGGAATTCGCCGCTTCAGGTGTCACGGTCTTCTACACCACGCACAACATCGAGGAGGCGAATGTGCTGTGCGATCGCGTGGGCATCATCCGGGCGGGCAGACTCGTCGCGCTCGACTCCCCTGAGGCGCTCAAGTCAACCCTTGCAGAGAGCCAGTCGGTACTGGTCGCTTTCGACGGCCCGGTCAACCGCGAGCAACTCGACCAACTCGATGAGGTGACACATTCGGAGAAGGAGGGCGACAAGCTGCGCCTCTTCACACCGGCGCCTGGCAAGGTGGTCGAGCAACTCGTCCCCTTCGCGCAGCAGCGACGCCTGGAGATATTGAGCCTCAACACTCTCGGGCCCAGCCTCGAAGACGTGTTCGTGTCGCTCTCGAAAGATGATGCATTCGACGATTCAAAGGCGGAGGCGGATGACGATGCGTAAAGCGTGGGCAGTTGCAAAGAAGAACGTTCAGATATACTACC
>PXBW01000096.1 GCA_003566775.1 candidate division WS1 bacterium | reverse complement strand
GGATCACTGAAGCGAGGGGAATCGTGAAGGCTATCACTGCAGGAGATGAGTCGCAATTGGTGGTCCTGAGGCGTATAATACCGTTCAGAGCCTTGAAACGGGACATAGACGCTGTATTCCTTGGATACAGAACATCTCCGCATGTGGACATGAGATCGGAGAGGGGAATCAACTATCGGAGCGGAGGTCTATACACGATGTCCTATATTCTAGATTTGCATGAGTTTCAGATTTACTTCTCTCCGCAAGATGGCCCCGTCGAATTGGACAGATACTGGGGCGTTCAGGAGTATACGACTTTCCCTCGAGGGCGCAGGTATCGGGGTGGCCCAGAGAGCGCCGAGTAAGCCGGTCAAAGTTCCTGGGGCGCCCAAGTGGGGGGTGGGGTCGGTGCGCACATAGTTGCGAAACGCCGGGACGTCGGATGCGCTCCGAAGCGCACCGCCGTTGCCACCCGCGCGAGCGCGGCGCGTCCTGAGCCGCACCGCCGCGTGAGGAGGTTTCTGGCTTGACCGCTCCTCTGGGCAGGTGCAGCATGCCGCTGTCATGGGCTACCACCTGAGAGCGGAGGCCGCGGCCGGGCCGCGGGAGGAGGGGCGCGCAACGCGCGGTGCGCGCACGCCCCGCGCGGGTGTCGGATCTGGCTACAGATACTACAGTCCGGGGCTGGGGCGGTGGATCAATCGGGATCCGATTGGCGACAGAGCATTCACTTCTGAGTTGCGAAAACAACACGTTAGGGTGGGGCGGCTCAACGGCCAAGCCCATTCGGAGCCCAAGTACGTTTTCGCGCAGAATCGTGGCAACTCTGCACTGGACTACTTGGGTTTGATTACGGTGCGGCCGAGTGGACCAGTTAGTCCAGGAGTAGTGCACCGGATCAGTGCTCTCATGCAGCAAGGGTACGACCGATATATTGGCGGCATTCGAGAGCCCCTGAAGTCGGCCATCGCTGATCTCTGGCCGCGCTACATGTTTGTGGTCGATCATGAACGGATCGGGCGAGGCGCCGAACCGGGTGTGCTTGCGAACCTGAGAGATCATCCCCCGGGATGGGGCGTGCCGGGGGCGCCATGAGGATCCTGAGTATGGCTCTTGTCCTGCTCGGACTGCCCGTTCTGCCATTGCTCGGGTGTCGAGCGCCTCATCCGGGGAGAACAGCCGAAATGGCGCATGCTATGCCGATGCCGCCAATTTCGTTCACGGATGCGCGGGCGAGCAAGGTCCTCCGTGAATTGGATGTGTATGTACGGGAGCGGTTTCAGCAACCCTCGTTTCGTCTGCTGTACCTGTCCACAGAGACCGATCACCAGGCCTCGCTCCGATATGACGGGGGCACACTCGAAGAGTTGCTGAACCTGGTGTGCATGGCATGGAACCTCCGCTCGATCCAGGCGGGTGACACATGGATATTCCTGAATCGCGAGCACGGAGATGGGCTTCACGAGGTGTTTCTCTTCGCAACGATTCGTGATGCCGTCGGTCAACCCATTGGAGAGCGTGTGACCTTTGTCGTTCGTGAGCCTACCGGAGCGACACTGGAGCGGCGCTATGCGGCAGATGGAGTGCAGGTCCTGCAAGTGTCCGTTCCGATAAGCATTCCTGCGGTGGAGATGGGCGGTTACTACTTCTTCGAGCCGCCCCGTCTCCCGGAACGCATCGTGCTTGATGTGTACTCAGCGGGGCATCATGTGAAGCGCCATACCGTTGAGGGAGATCGACTGACGGGACGCAGCTGGCTCGCTTTCGATCTTGAGCTTGCAGCCGATCATGGGGACGCAAGCGACCCAGGAGATACTCGACAGGACGAGGGGGAAGCGGTGCCTGACCCGGGGAAGTGATCGGCGTGGCAGTCTCCACGCTATCCGCTCATGTGCTTGTCTTCCGAGGCATCGCGAGGGGGCCACGACGCCCGCCTGACCATCACCGACCTGCGCGAGACCCACCGCCGCTGCCACCCGCGCGAGCGCGACATGCCCTGAGCGGCGTCGCCGCGTGAGACGGTTTCGTGCTTGACCGCTCCGCCAGCCTGTTCCATCATGACCCGGTCATGGGCTACCACCTGAGAGCGGAGGCCGCGGCGGGGCCGCGGGCGGAGGGGCGCGCAACTCGAGGTGCGCGCACGCCCGGCACGGGTGTCGGATCTGGCTACAGATACTACAGTCCCGAATTGGGACGGTGGTTGAGCAGGGATCCGATCGGGGAGCGGGGCGGCGCGAACCTGCTGTCGTTCCTGGGCAACAACCTAGTCACAGGAACAGACTCGCTTGGCCTGATGGTGCTGGATATGGGGACTTTCCGTTCACGTGCATCATTGGGGCCGTTTGGGGATAGTTGGCCGATCGACTACAGATGCTACGCCGTCGTGAATCGCGACGATCCGTGCAATCCACGCCCGAGGGTGTCGGACTTCGTGGTCTGTGGTGCGCGAAGCGGTGCCCGTTTCGACGTTAATATCGATCTCATGCAGGTGGCCGGTTTTGTCGATGCGTTGAAGACCGGCGGGCTTACCTCGTTTCTGGGTGAGCAGCTACGCGACTGGACGCTGGAGCAGCTCGGGGTGGGTGGCACAGGATGGAATCTCGGGGCAAGAGCCGCGGGCCGCATACGAATCGTCGCCGGGCCAGGGGATGATTTGGATCAATGGAGAGGCCGCGGAGCCGCCGCACCCGTATGGGTTTACGTTGGGGAAGAGAAGTGCTCTGACGGTGTACGAGTACAGAAGCTCTTTGAGGTATCATTCGACGTAATCGTGGAGACTATTGCGACAGCGACGGTAACCGGAGGCTTCACTGTCGCAGGACGAGGCCCCAGCCATTCTCATCGGTCGCACTTGAGCGACGTGATCATTGCATCGCACACATGGCTGCATAGAACGCCATGTTGTTGCCCCTAGGGGGACGACCGTCATGAAGCACAGCACGCGTTTTGGTTTTCGCGCCTGCATGGCCTTGTGCGTCTGCGCCGTCAGTACTGTCGCCGACGCGAACACTGGCACAAACGCCGGGGAGACCCGACCGGGCGGCGCGGAGCAGCCGAGGAGAGTGCTAGCGCATCCCCCGCCCTTCCTCGTGATGATCAGGGACGTTGACCCTGATAGGGAGGTCGATGCCGATAGACATGGGGGACACTCATACTTGGGTGGGAGTTCTGTGCAGTTGATCAGCGAGCCCTGGCGAATGGGAGTTGCCGCCGGTGGCGGCCATCGATCTCCTGACGGGCGAAACGAGCATAAGTTCATTATTACATATATGGGAAGCTTGGGTCACCTGCAAAGGTTGCCACAGGTAATGGGCGGGGAGAGATTCTCCCAAGACGGTTCCCGGAGTCGAGACCCGCGGATGGATGTCTATGTTCTATCGTTCTACGAGCGCAGGGGCGATGGGTGGGAGGATTCAGCCGACCTCGCGGTGATCTATGAAGGTGAGGAGAAGGTAGTGTACCTCAGTGAGCGAGCGTATATCCGGCTGGGTCCCGGTCGAATGCGGGAGAATGAGCGAGCGGAGGCGGTACTTCTGATCAGAGAGCAGAGAAGCGTAAAGGAGGGCCCCACGGATCCGACCAATCGCCGGCCGACGGATTCATCGGGCATCCGCGCCGCCGAACTGCTCGGACTGGACGTGCGCGAGCCGTGGGAGCCCGGGGGGGTCGGGGTCGCGGGGGGGCGGGGTCGGTCCGCACATAGTTGCAGAACGCTTGGACGCCGCGGACGCGCCGACGCGCGCAGCCCTTGCCACCCGTGCGAGCGCGGCGCGCCCTGAGCGGCGTCCGCCACATGAGGCGGTTTCAGGCTTGACCGCTCCGCCGGACCTGTCCATCATCCCCCCCGTCATGGGCTACCACCTGAGAGCGGGGGCCGCGGCGGGGCCGGGGGAGGAACGGTGCGCGACTCGCAGTGTACGCACGCCGCGCGCGGGTGTCGGATCTGGCTACAGATACTACAGTCCGGGGCTGGGGCGGTGGGTGAATCGGGATCCAATTGGGGAGGAGGGTGGGAAGAATCTGTTTCGGACAGTGAACAATGATGCCCTCAGCTTCGTGGATATTCTTGGGCAGCAACTTTTTGAATTGGTCACGGATGCTGGCGGCAGGGCGATCGAACTCGTGGTCCGCGCCGGCGAGTTGACCCGAAGAGAGACCCGACAGGCAGAGCGTGCGATGATTCGATCGTTACGAGAAGCCAGAGGTGTTATCGAACGCACGTCCGCAACTGGTAGTCTTCATCGCCCACCGCCTGGTCTCGCCGAGAGAATCGGCAGCCTTGAAGTTGGCGACAGAATCAACATCAGCGGCACCGAACTCACGCGAAGCGGTCTGCTTGTGCTCAACTATCTCTTCTGGGACAAGGAGGCATCCACGCGCGCGTTCATAGCCTTTGCTGAGGCCTATCAAAGATACTTGGTGGACCGCGCGAAGGGAGGCGCGGAAGCCTACGCAGCATGTCTGGAATTCTGTTTTGCTGGCAGTGCCTTTGCCAATAGTTTGCCTCTCCTTGATCGCTACGCCCCTTGGTGGGCCAATGTGTGTGCAATTGCATGTTGCAAATGAACTGTTTCGGCGCCGATTGAATAGCGCGCTTTCGAGGGGGAGGATCTCAGTGAGTCATTTAGTTCGCCGCTCAGCCTGTCGCGTTACCGCAACAGTGATTCGATATTTTCTCATCGGTGGAATCGTGATGGCGCTGGCGGGTGCTGGCTGTATCACGACCAGAAAAGCTCAGAGTGATTCGCGACTACTGGATAGCTATATCGAAAGCCTGGAAGAGGCTAAGGAGTTGAGCGGGGATGATCTGGCAGCGTTCAAGCGCGAGTTGATAGAAAGCATGATCTATGTCTTGCTTCGTCGTCCGCCCAGCGGGGAAGCGGCCGTCTCTGCGACGGCTGAAGTCGCGGATCATCTGATCAGTTCGGTAATAATCTCCGAGGGAGTTGCTTTCATCTGGGGCGCGAGAGTCGCCCGCGAGGATCCTGTATACCAACAAGTACGAATAGAGAGAGTGGGAACCCTCTTCGATATGACAGTATCGCGTGGAGAGATCGGGTCAGCGTCTTTTGTTAATCTGCTACAATACTTGGCACGGCATTTCGATCGGCATGACGCAGAGCTTCAAGCATTCTTCGAGTCTCGACGCTTGCGGAATGATAAGGCTTCAGAAGTAGCTGAGGTAATCCTCGCCATTCTGAGCGAAAGCGAGCCACAGGAGGAGTATCAAGGGAGATATCCTGAGTTCTGGAAGTACCATATGCTCTATTGGATCTATCTTAGAAATACCGAAAGGAAGCGGGAAGAGACCGGCGGCGGTAGCAGCCCGTGATTTCGGAGCTTGCCGCACGAACCACGAACCAGAACCGGGCCATCGGGGTCACGTCTCAACATTCAACAAACCGCGCGCCTGAGGGCCATCGGAGACAGGGGCGCAGCCAAGGGCGCAAGGGCGCTTTCGAGCTCTTTCGGGCTTGACCGCTCCGCCGGCCTCGCCCAGCATTCCCCCGTCATGCGACGGGGCGGTGCGGGGCGGGGTCGGTCCGCACATAGTTGCAGAACGCTTGGACACGGGAGGCTCTGCACGACCGGCGACGCTGTCCCCCGCCCGAGCGAATGCACCGGTCCCCCCAGACGCGAGGAGGCGGTTTCAGGCTTGACCGCTCCGCCGGATTGGTCCACCATGCGGCCGTCATGGGCTACCACCTGAGAGCGGAGGCCGCGGCGGGGCCGCGGGAGGAGGGGTGCGCAACTCGCAGTGCGCGCATGTCCCGCACCGGTGTCGGATCTGGCTACAGATACTACAGTCCCGAATTGGGACGGTGGGTCAATCGGGATCCGATTGGGGAAGAAGGGGGAGATCATCTCTATGCGTTCTCAAGGAATGCGAATCTGATCCGGCACGATCCCCTTGGGCTTCAGTCAGACTCATTCACCATCCATGACGGCAGGGTCTCCGGTGACACGGCACCAGCCCCGTCCGGTGTGAACGAGTTGGGCGATGCGGTTTGGAGAGCACCTGCGCTCCATGGAGCAGGCTATCGAGACCGACTGGGGCGGGCGGCGACATCTCCAGGGACATACCCCACCACGCCGGGAGGCCCAACACACACTCACCAGGAAGTGGGTGCCCCGACCACGTCGGCCGGTGCCAAGGTGGGGGCTCTTGCGATGATCGCAGAGGGAATGAACACCGCCATGAACAGCCACGAGTTGAGGATGGCGCGTCGGGACTGCGAGCGGCGTTTTGACATGGCGAATTATTTGAGCAGCGGCTGTAGAGCGTGCTGCGTACTGAGCGTAATATCGTCTCGCAATTCGATGGGCGGCCTTACGGTAGCTCATGCATCGGGCACGCTGTTCTACCGTTCATGCGCTTACGTTCGCCAACAGATCGCCGCGGGGAACCCCATGGTCGATGACTTCAATCCTCGCCGCCACTCCTCCATTCTCGCCCGTGGGCACCAACTCCGTTTCCAGTTTGTCACCCTTCCATGAATCGCGGCCGTCTAGCCCTTCTTGCAGTGGTGCTTTCCGCCTGCTCGCCCGGACCCGATCACCGCGAAAGTGCGGGGAACACTTTGCGCCTGGGTGATTCTGCTGAGCGCGTCCTCTACCGTCTTGGCCCTGCCTACTTTGAATCACGGGGACCTCGCGAGGGGTTGATCCACGGATACCTCTGGGATCCTTCGACGGACACGTATTCCGGGTTCGGGCCGGGCATGTTGGACGAGGCGATGCCGGGCATTCACGTGGCCTTGCTGTACTTTGAGGCCGGACACCTGCGGGACATCATCCGTGTGGAAGGCGGCGTAACCGACGACATGCTCTCAGGTCATGCGCAGCGCTACTTTCTGCAGAAATGGTCCGAGGAGAGTGCGAACCGCGGAAGACAGCCGGCAGATCGGGAATGACAAACTGCTTGCCCCCCTCATGTCCAGGGGCGAGCCGGAACGTTGGCGTCCGCACATCGTTGCGGAACGCTTGGACACGGGGGGCGGGGTCGGTCCGCACATAGTTGCAGAACGCTTGGCCGCTGGACGCACTGCAAGCACTCCGCCGCTGCTGAGACAGAATCAGAATTGTCAGTGCAGAATGGCACATAGCTCACCTCTCAGTGATTGTCAGTGAGGTCCCCCATATCGCGTATCTACGCTGGGGGCGCACGCCATCGTCCAGCATCGCGAACCAGGGCCGATAACGTTGCCCTACCCAGTGTCCCGGTCATGCTCCGTTTCACCCTCACGGCGTATCCGATCGATCGCGCCCCGAATCCGGTTCACGGTGTCGTCAAACTCGCGGTCCCCCGCAAGTCGCAAGGCCGCCGCCTCCAACCATACCACCGCCGGCTCGCCGATATGCTCCATGGCGACCAATGCGAGGCCCGCATTATCTCTGCACTGAAGCAGACTCGAAAGGGCGGGCAGCCGCGTGACGGTCACTCTCTTGCGGCTCTCTTCGGACGCAAGGATAGTCCTCAGGGCGAGCGACCGAACCGCGGCAACGCGATGCCGCGCCAGATCCCACAGCGCATCGTCGGCCTCCGCGCCAAGATCCCGCAGTCCAAGAACAAGCGATCCGATGCGTACGGCCGCCCGATCGTGTACATTCACGATGACGCGGCTATCGGCATGATGCAGTACAGCGGCGTGAAGATGCGCGACAGCGGCAGCAGCATCCGCCCGATTGCTACGTGCCTCCGAGTACAGAT
>PXBW01000188.1 GCA_003566775.1 candidate division WS1 bacterium | reverse complement strand
GATCGTGGCCGCGCATGTCGAGGATATGCCTGCCGGGGAGCACCGTCATCTCGTGCCGGGAGAGGGAGAGATGGATCTTCCCGAAGTTCTGTCAGGTCTGAATGCAACGGGCTTCGACGGATGGCTCACGGTTGATCTGTTCGATATCGCCGAGACACCCGATGAGGCCGCTGAGGCCTCGCTTCGAGCGATGCGGAAGCTTGTGGAGTGATAGACTCTGTCCGGCAGGAGATGGGCTGACATCGAGGACCTGCCCCGTCCGGTACCTCCGCACGATGCCCATACGCACACCACGCTCAGCGAGGGTAGTGACAGTGTGATCGCTATGGTGAAGGCCGCCGAGGCGGTTGGACTGGATGCGATAGCAATCACCGACACGGTCGGGGCTGATATCCGCGAACCTGAGCGTCGTCTTGCGGAGATCCAGCAGGCGGCCGAGCGGAGCACCGTTGCGGTGATAGCGGGCGCCGAGTGCACAATCCTCGATTCCGAGGGACGAATGAACCTGCCACCGCACGCTGAGGAGATCTTCCCGCTTGTGCTCACGAGCATAAGTGAGTGCACGCTCGGGATCGGTCGGGAAGTGCCCGCCTCCCACTCACGACTGCTGGACAACGTTTTCGGCGCCCTGAGTGCGGTGGTGAGAAGTGGCAGAGTTCGGGTGCTCGCAGAACCCTTTAACTTTGGGCGCTTTCTTGCCCCGCTGAGCCCATCCGACCTGCCCCGCGCTCACCTGCGCGACCTGGCGCGACTGATGGTCAAGCACGAGGTCGCACTGGAGCTTTCCGCCCGCGCATGGTGGTGGCATCCGTCACTTAGTGTGGCGGAGTTTGAACGGGCGTGGACTCCTGTGCTGGCGCTGTTCGGCAGTGAGAATGTGAAGTTCGTGGCGGGCACCGGGGCGCGCTCCGCCATTGAGGTGGGCAACAATACGTTCACACGCAGGCTCATGCGCCTCTCAGGCGTGGAGCTTTCACAGGTGGTTAACCTGCGCAGCCTGGCCGGTCGGAGGCGCGCCACCTGACAGGATTCGCAGAGACGTTCGCGGTGGATCGCGGGGTGCTGACGTGAAGCTCTTCTGGAATGACGCCGAGCAACGCATGCGCGGGCCCTGGCGCCTGCTCATACACGGTCTGCTGTTCATGCTGATCACCTCCGTGCTCAGCATCGTATTGTCAGCACCCCTGGGCCTTGTTGAGGATCCAGATGCACAATTTCGCATCGATGATAACGGTGCCTTCATGTCCGCAGGTATGCTCCTTGCAGGGACCCTGAGTGCGCTCGTGGGCGCCCTTGTGAGCACCTGGTTCGCGGCTATCTACCTCGACCGCCGCGCCTTGCTAGATCTCGGACTGCGTCTCAACTCCGCCTGGTGGACTGACTTCGGCTTCGGTATGGCTCTGGGTATCATCCTCGTCGGAGGCGGCTTCGCGGTGAAGCTGGCAATGGGCTGGGTCGAGATCGTCGGCACAGGGGTTGCCGAAGCAGGCATCGAGGCAGTCATCTCTGAGTTCATTGTGCTTGCGGTCGCATTCCTCGCCATCGGAATCTACGAAGAACTCGTGGTTCGCGGCTATCAGATGACTAATCTGGCCGAGGCATTGAACATTCCCTCATGGGGCAGGCGAGGTGCCGTGGTCGTGGCGCTCCTGCTGACATCGGTTCTGTTCTCGGTACTGCATGCATTCAACCCCGGGCACACGATCCTCGGCCTCGGAAATATCGCTCTGATCAGCCTGCTGGTGCTTGGTCTGGGTTATGCGCTGACGGGACGCCTGGGCTTCTCCATCGGCCTGCACACCACCTGGAACTTCGCGCTCGGTTTCGTATTCGGGATTCCGGTAAGCGGCGTATCGGTCGCGAGGGCACCGATCCTGCTCACGAATGAGATCGGTCCGGAACTCTGGACCGGAGGCGCGTTCGGCCACGAGGGCGGACTACTGGGAACGCTGGCGATTCTCGGGGGCCTGGTCGCACTGCTGGTGTGGGTGCGACTGCGGGAGGGGCGCATCGTCATTGTGACCGATCTGGCTGATCCGCCGACAAAGAAGAGGGATCCGGCCGCACCTCAGTGAGACCTCCTGTTCCCATACCGGCTGAGCGTGGTCGGCGCGCATACCCTCCCGGGGGACGACAAAGGGAATGCTATTGCCATCAGTACAGTCCAAACGCTCCGAGGGTAAGCGCGATGATGAGCGCGAGCGCAGCAGGTAGCGCGCAACCCCCTCGAGTCCAGAGTCGTCGCCCGATCTTCCGGCCGATCAACTTGTTGGCCATCCGTGAGCCTATACGACCGCTCATCAGGGCATCTATATCCCCCAGTATGCGGCCACCGCGATAAAGCTTGCGCCTCGTCCGGCGAAGGAAACGCATCATACTGCCTCCTTTGCAGATCTGAGATCTCTCAGGAAGCGGTCAACCCCGGCTCGCCTCTCTCGGGCACCGGGATGAACCCCGGCAGCCCCAACATCCAGGCCGTGCGTAAGTTCTACCCGAAGAGCTTCAGGCACAATTCGGCGATATCGCGACCGTACGCGGCGCAGTGCTCCTGCGCCTCGTCGTTCGGCGAGCCCTGACAGGTGGGGCCGTAGTGCGGGCCGCTCGATTCGCCCTTCACGATCATGCCGTGGACAAGCAGGCAGCCGATTATGCCCAGGAGCGTAGTCTCGTTGCCGCCGCCGACCACGCCCGAGGAAGAGAATGCGCCCCCGACTTTCCCCTCCAGCCTGCCATGATGCTTCACCGAGGCGTCGATCAGTTCCTTCAGCGGCGCTGCCATCGTGCCATAGTACACCGGAGAGCCCATCACAATCCCGTTGAAGTCGAGCAGATCATCCGGTGTCACCTCATCAACCGGGCGAAGCTGCACCGTTACCCCCTCGATCTCGTCCGCAGCCTCGGCGATACACTCGGCCATTGACTCGGTATTGCCCGTCTGCGAGAAGTAAGTCACCAGTATCTCCGCCATCGCTGTTCCTCCTCACACTGCCTCTTGCGTGGGGGGACGCAGTGTTGCGCCCCCTTTATCTGCGATCGATCATCAACCAATCAGCCTGAGCAGTTCGCTCACGCTCTCGGTTACGCCCTGTTCATCCTGCGGCCCCGGCTCCCACGGAGCCCATCCGCTCCAGGCCTCGCCGTGGAGTATCTCAAAGACCTCCGCGACGGGCGTCTGCCCCGTGCCGAGAGTGACCTCGACGTCACGCATCTTGCCGTCTTCGTCCGGCTGTTCGTCGTAGTCCTTGATGTGAACGTGCGCGGTCCACGGCATGCACTTGTTGACTGCATCGAGCACATCAACGTCCCAGAGCGTGAAGTTGCCGGTGTCCGGGCACAGGCGCAGGCCCTCGTCCCCCAGCCTCTCCGCCGCCCGCACCAGGTCATCTCCGGTGTGCATGAGCTGACCGGAGTTCTCGATCAGCAACGTAATCTCGGTCTGCTTGAAAAGCCGCAGCTTCTCTCCGAGCCGATCCATGTACCGCTCGAAGTTCTCTTTCGTCCGTTCTGCGCCCTGCGAGCCGTGGGTGAAGCACAGTTCGGTTCCGAGCACCTGCGCATTCTCGATGCCTCTCGTGAACACGTCGTCGGCGGTCTGCGCCACCTCAGTGTCCTCGGAGACGAGGTTGGCCGAGATGTAGTAGCAAGAGCACTCCAACCCGGAGCTGTCCAGTGCGGCGGCGAGTGTGTCAACGCCGTACTGATCCACAGCGCGAGCGAAGATGTCGATCCCCTCGATTCCCATCTCCCCGAGCTTCGTGAAAAGCTCCGCGGGCTCCAGTTCTTCACCGTGCCAGACGGGCGGATAGATGCTGCCCATCCACATGACTGCCGATCTGATCGCCATCTACGGTCTCCCTTTCAACCTTCTGTCGGATTGCGATCCTGCGTCAATGCGCCGCCGCTCAGCCGATCAGGCGCATGAGTTCGCGGACGCTGTCAGTAATGCCCTCTTCATCCTGCGGGCCCGGCTCCCACGCTGCCACGCCCTCCCAGTCGGCGTTGTGCAGGATCTCGAAGACCTCCGTGACGGGTGTGATGCCCTGGCCGAGGACCGCCTCTTTGCCGCGCGGATTGCCGTCCTCTTCCCAGCGCTCAGCGTAGTCCTTGATGTGCATGTGCGCGGTCCACGGCAGGCAGCGCGTCACCGCGTCGATCTCATCCACGCCCCAGAGCGTAAAGTTGCCGGTATCGGGGCACAGGCGCAGGCCCTCGTCGCCGAGTGCCTCGGCTATGCGCACCATGTCATCTCCGGTGTGGAGAAGGTGGCCGGCGTTCTCGATCACGAGCGTCTGCTCGATGTCCTTGAACAGTTGCAGCTTCTCGCCGAGGCGCTCTATGTAGCGCTGGAAGTCCGCCTCGCCGCGATGCGAGTGCTGGCTGCCGCAGGAGAAGCAGATCGGCGCGCCCAGCGTCTGCGCACGTTCGATACCGACGACGCAGGCCTCGTCGGTGGCCTGCACGGTCTCGGCGTCATCGGCCACAAGGTCCGCGCCAATGTAATAGCAGGCGCAACTTAGACCGCTTTCGTCGAGTGCGGCCTCTACGGTGTCCAAGCCGTGCTCGTCGATGGTGCGGCCGAATATGTCCACCGTCTCGAGACCCATCTCCCGCAGCCTGACGAAAAGCTCCGCGACCGTGATGTCCTGACCATCCCATGTCGGGGGCGATATCTGCTTGCCGTACCACATGATACCGGATGTCATTGGCATGTTGTCCTACTCTCCCTGTGTGCTCTGTTGATCGATGGCGCGAACGTGTCTATCGAACGATAGCGGCTTTCGCGGACGAAAGCTCAGAGCGCCCGCGCCGCCCACTTCATGCCGCGGGTCATGATCTCCAGCGGCTCCTCCTGTGCGGCGATCTCCGCGTTATGGCCAAGCGAAGAGTAGAAGACTCGCCCCTCTCCCCACGACTTCTTCCAGACTACGGGCATCGGGGCATCGCCCCAGTCCGAGAAGTACGTAACCGCCAGCACCTCGTTATTGGGGTCCACGTGCATGTAGTACTGCTCCGAGGTTACCTCGAAGTCCTCGATGCCTGCTACAATTGGATCATCCGAGACGATCTTCACTTCGTAGGTAATGTCCGCGCCGCCGGGATGCGCCACCCACTGCCCCCCCACCATGAACTGCCACTGCGTGGACTGGCGGAAGGCATCACCCATGCCACCGTGCAGCCCCGCGATCCCCACGCCACTCTCGACCGCGGCCAGCACCGGCTCAAGCTGTTCCTTAGCTATCTCGCCCATTGTCCACTGCGGCACGATCAGGTCGAGGCCCCTCAGCTTCTCCTCGTCCTCGAAGGCCTCCAGCGTGTCCGAGACCTCTACCTCGAAGCCCTCGTCTCGCAGCGCTTCGGCGAGGATATTCGCGACCGGCTCCGGCTCGTGTCCGTCCCAGCCGCCCCACACGATTAGTGCACTGCTCATTTGGGCTCCCTCACTTGCGTTGATCTCGGCCTCGGATGGTGGATTCTCCATCGAAGCCGGGTTGACCTGCGTCCCAATCCGGACGTTTTCGCAGCGATCTGCCCGGCTTAGAACAAAGGCACCTCCAGCTTCACGCCGCCCTCTCTTGCCGATTCGTGTGCCAGCACGCCGGGCAGACAAAAGTCCATCGAGCGCGCCTCATCGAAAGGCGGTGGGCTGTCGATGAGAACGCTGTCCACGAAGTCGTTCACGAGTACCTGCGTGTGATCAGCATCGTCGTCGCAAGTATGCCACTCCATCGGCCAGTCACGCCACTGAGGATCATCATCGGTCGATACGAGCACCTGCAACGCATCCGGATCGCGGTAGTCGGTGTTGATCACGCGCACGGACCCCTCAGTGCCATAGAGCGCGGCGAGCCAGATGAACGGGTGGCTTAGCATGAAGCCATTGGTGAGGTTGATCGTACGTCCGCCCTCGGTCTCAAGGATGGCGGTCTCCAGCGGGAAAACATCGACGCCGGCTATCTCCCGGCGCCCCCCGGCAATTCCGGTCACGGTTACGCAGCGGTCATCCATCAGGTACAGCAAGGGCCCCAGAGTGTGGGAGGAGTAGGCGAGTGGCGGTAGATCCGTGAATCGCCACGCTTGCGCCTGCGTCTCATCAACCGCGGTGAGCGGCCGCGCGGGTCGGCAATCATGCGTGTACTCGGCCATGCCACCGATGATCTCGCCCAGCGCACCATCCTCAATGTACTCGGAGAGGCGCACGCACCAGCCCATATAGATGTAATCCTCGGAGAGCATGTACTTGCGGTCGTGTCTCCGTGCGGCTGCAACAACCGCCTGTGCCTCTTCAACGGAGTAAACGTTCGGCGTCTCCACGAGCACATGCGCTCCCGCCTCCATTGCGGCGATGGACTGCGGAGCATGAAGCGGCCCCGGGGTGATGATGGCGACTATGTCGGGAGCGACCTTCTCCAACATCCGGGCAAAGTCTTCGAAGCCCTCGGCCTCCGTCTGTTCGGCGAGCTTTTCCCGACGTGGATCGCACACCGCAACGACCTCGCAGTGAGGATTGGCGTTGAACCTCCGCACGAATCCCGCCCCTCGATTGAGCCCGGCGACTGCGCAGCGTAGCGACATGGTCTGTCTCCTCCCAATCTATGTACACACCCGTATGGGTAGAGGTGCACGCGAGACCTACTCATGAGCATCAGAGTGGGCGGGGCGCTTCGCCGCCTGGAGTCCGAAGACCTTCCTTACCATCCAATGCATCACGCCCTGCGGTAACCAGCAACGCATGTGAGCGGCCAACCAATCCATCCTCGTGCAGGTATAGCGCAGGCGCGGGTGAGGAGTGTTCAGCACCCGGCGCACCGTTGTTGCGACGGCACTCGCAGGCGCGGCACGCTGCTCGACGTGCTCGCTCATCCCGCCAATCCGCTCGCGCAACTCGTCGTAAGCCTCTATCGGCTCCGCCGGGTCCACTGCATTCGCGCGAAACTCGGACTGAGTGAATCCCGGCTCGACCAGCACTACCCTCACGCCGAACTGCGCCACCTCAAAGCGCATGGTCTGGGAGTAGCCCTCCAACGCGTGTTTGCTTGCAGCGTAGTGACCACTCGGCGGCGTGCCGATGAGTCCCGACAGGGAGGAGATGTTGACGATATGCCCGCTGCCCTGCCTGCGCATGATGGGCAGCACTGCGCGGCACATGCGATGCACGCCGACATAGTTGGTCTCAAACTGAGCGCAAACCTCTTCGACGGTGGCCTCCTCGGTGAACGCGTTCAGTCCGTAGCCCGCGTTGTTGACAAGCGCGTCAATTCGACCGATCCGCTCCGTTACAGCACTAACGCACTCAGAGACTGAGGCATCGTCCGTGACGTCGAGGCCGAGCATCTCCCAGCCATCCGGGGCATAGTCATCCGGCGTCCGACTTGTGCCGAAAACCTCCCAGTTGTCCCCTGCGAGAAGCTCCGCGGTCTCGCGCCCGATTCCCTTCGATGCGCCGGTGACGAGGACGGTGCGCCGCTCGGACATGAATGGTCCCTCCATCCGCTGAATGCCGGGTAATTTTTACATCACCAACCAATCGCCCGGGCGGAATGTGTATCAAACGCTATGCCGAAGGCCATCAGCGGAGCGAACGGATAACTCCACACACGCGGCCGATGAGTTGCACATCATCGCAGAAGATCGGCTCCATGGCGACGTTCGCCGGTCTCAGCTCTATGCGATCTGCATGGCGGTGGAGGTACTTGACTGTGG
>PXBW01000134.1 GCA_003566775.1 candidate division WS1 bacterium | reverse complement strand
TGCCACCGACGCCGGCCAACTACGCCCAGCGCACGGGGCGGGCGGGGAGGCGGCATCGGATCGCAGTGGTGATGGACTACTGCGGGACCTCGCCTCACGATCGCTACTACTTCGAGCACCCGGAGGAGATTATCGACGGGCGCATCCGCATCCCGGCCTTCAGCATGAGCAATGAGCCGATGCTGCGCAAGCACGCCCACTCGGCGATCCTGACGGCGCTGCGCCGTTCTCCCGATCTGGCGGTGCCCGAGGCGCTTGCTCATGCGCTGCCGCGGTACATCTGGCGCTACTTCGCCTCCGAGGACGCTGAGGGCGGACAGAGTGACAGCTACAGGCAGGAGCCGCCCGGCTTTCCGATGCTGCGCGAGGCGGTCGATCGCAACTCCGACGCTTTGCGTCACGCGCTGGCCGAGACCTTTGCGACCACCTGGCCGAGCGACGCCGCGCACGTAGTCTCCGACGAAGCGTTGGGGAGACTGGTTGACGGCATGCCCACTGCGTTGGAGAAGCATGTGCGCGTGCTCTTCGGCCAGGTGCGCGGCTATCGCGAGCGAGTGCGTGAACTCGCCCGGAAGGTGCTGGAGGAGGACCGGGACCTGACACCCGAAGAGGAACGCGAGCGCGAGCGGCTGAACTTCGCCCTGCGCACGCTGCGCCGGGAGGACCAGGACCGGTACACGCTTAGCTACCTCAGCAACGACGGATACTTTCCCGGCTACGCACTGACGCGGGACAGCGTGGTGGCGCGCTGCCTGAAGCCGTACATTGAGCTGCAGCGCCCGGAACCGATCGCACTGCGAGAGTTCACACCCGCCAACTGGATCTACGCGGCGGGCGACGTCTATGCGGTCGCGCGGGTTGACTGGCTCTCACTGCACGGTGGCGAAGAGGCGTCGGCAGATGCCACCCGCCGGGAGATGATCTACGACAGCGAGTTTGACCGCGTGATCGATCCACAGGCGATTGACCGCGAGGGGTTCACGGGCGAGAGGTTCGTGTCGCGGCAGCTTGGCGGCGTGGAACTGCGCCAGCGCCAGCAGATCGATGACACGGAGGATCGGCGGCATTTCGGTGCGCAGGACATCGTGGGAGCGTTCCTCGGCACTCACCGCGGCGGTCGCTCCGGCGCCATCGGGGACGTGGAGTGGAGGCTCTTCCGCCAGGGTGATCTGCGGCTGGTGAATCTCGGGCCGGTGGGGCGCGACCGGGAGGGGCTGCAGATGGGATTTCCGATTTGCGGTGTCTGCGGGGCGGTGCGCAGCCCGTATCAAAGCGACGCTGAGATCGAGAAGTTCAGGGAGTATCACGCGAAGAGTTGCGGGCGGGGGGCAACCGAGCAGGCTGCGCTGCACGTTGACTTTCGGTCCGACCTGCTGGAGATCGGCCCGTTGGAGGAGCGCGCGGAGGCGGTCAACCTGATGGAGGCGGTTCTGACGGGAACGCGCGAGTACCTCGACATGGGTGAGTCGGAGCTTGAGGGCTTTGTCGAAGAGCGGGGCGAGGGCTCAGCCTGGGTGCTGATCTACGACCCCATGCCGGGTGGCTCGGGCTTTCTGCAACAACTTCAGGAGAGTTGGTCGAACGTCTGCCGACGGGCGGAGCAGGTGATTGAAGTCTGTGACTGCGAGCAGGCGTGCTATGCCTGCCTTCTGACCTTCTGGAACCAGCGCCACCACTCGCTTCTCGACCGGCACCTTGCGGTAGAGCTGCTGGAGCGGTTCGGGACAGAGATGACCACAAGCGGGACGGTTCCGGCCAACCAGCAGGAGCGAACTCGCGATGACCGGGAGGAGGAGAGCGGCTCCGAGGCGGACCTTGGGGATATCCTGCGTGAACGGCGCTTCCCGCAACCCGATAAGCAGCACCGGGTGAGCCTCGATGACGGCACACCCACAGTGGCCGATTTCGCGTATCCGGCCGAGAGGGTGCTGATATACGTCGATGGAATGTCGGAGGAGATTCACGGCAGCGCCGCGCAGCAGCGGAAGGACAACATACTCCGCGCGAAGCTGCGCAACGCCGGTTACAGGGTAGTCGAGATCACCGCCGCCGCGCTCGACGACAGGACGACCGTTGACGCGAAGCTGGATGAGATCGCGGTGTATCTCGGGCGTGATGATCTGTTCGAGGAGTGAACTGACGGGCAGACCTTGCCGGGGAGGGAGCATGATGCGCAGCAACCGTCAGACGCTGGACTGGCTGTTCGAGACGGGTAAGATCAACCTGAGGCGGGGCGCGATCTTCGATATTCCGCCAGAGCCGCTGCCAGATGACCTCGACTTCGACCGCGTCGAGGGGATGATGATCGGGCTGGCAATCGGGGACGCTCTGGGCAATACCACCGAAGGCCAACTCCCGTCTCGCCGCAGAGAAGAACGCGGCGAAGTACGCGATTACATCCCCAACAAGTATGCGGACTTTCGGTCAGTCGGGCTCCCGACCGATGACACCCAGCTTGCCTTCTGGACCCTCGAGCAGATGATTGAGGACAGAGGATTTGCCCCGGAGAACGTGGCCCGGCACCTGGCCAGCCGCCAGATCTTCGGCATAGGCTCTGCGGTGCGAGAGGCCATGACCAATCTGCAAGAGGGAGCGGCCTGGCACGAGGCGGGAGCGGAGAGCGCCGGGAACGGCTCCATGATGCGGATCGCCCCCATGCTCATCCCGCACCTGCGCGAAGCGTCCACCGATCTGTGGGTGGATACCGCCCTCTCTGCGATGATCACCCACAACGACAGCGGCGCCATCGCCACCTGCATCGCTTTCATCGGCATCCTCCGGGACCTGCTCGGGCATGACAGCACCCCTGAGCCGATGTGGTGGGTTGAGCGCCACGTGGAGATGGCCCGTGACTTGGAGATCACCGATTACCGGCCCCGTGGCGGGGAATTCACCGACTTCGAGGGCCCAATCTGGCGGTTCATTGAAGAGCACGTGCCGCAGGCCTGGAAGGAAGGTCGGGCAACATTGGATGCGTGCAATGCGTGGTATTCGGGCGCGTTTCTGCTCGAAACCGTGCCATGTGTGCTCTACATTTTGATGAACCACGGCAATGATCCGCAGGAAGCGATCGTGCGTGCGGTGAACGACACGAAGGACAGTGACACGATCGGTGCGATCGTTGGCGCCGCCGTAGGAGCGCTTCATGGCCTTGAGGCGCTTCCGGAACGCTGGCGGGACGGACTGCTCGGACGTACTACGGCGGATGATGACGGCCGGATCTACGAGCTTCTACCTGACGCGAGAAACACTTGGTCGGACTGATCATGCACGTTCTTCGAGAATAAGCTCGAAAAGCGGCAGGCGGGACCTGGAGGCACTCGCGCCGAACCTTCAGACTGAGGATAGAATCCGCGGCACTGAGGAGTGAGACAATGGGCTACTACTCGCTCGATCTCGAGGACTGCAGGCAGCGGCTGGGCGACCGACCTGCCAAGCACCCGTTCCCGCATCAGCAGGAGGCCATCGAGGCGTTGTCTGAGGCCTATGATCTGGATGGTGGTCGAGGCGCGGGTGGTCTGCTTGTGCTGCCAACCGGCGCCGGCAAGACCTTCACCACAGTGAGTTGGCTCGCCAACAATGTGCTGAAGCGCAATATCAAGATCCTCTGGCTGGCTCAGTCCTGCTACCTGCTCGACCAGGCACGCGAAGAGTTCATCGACTTCGCACCGTGGATACCCGAACCTCGTAGTAGCCTGAACCTGCGGGTTATCTCCAGCAGTCCTTCGCATGACGCAGTTCCGGATATCGACCCCTCAGACGACATCGTGATCGTGACGACCCAGACCGCTATCCGCAACCTTCATCCCGATAGCACTGACAGGACCGGCAAGCCGTGGCATACCGAACTGAAGGAGTTCATCGAGGCGGGGGCCGATAGCGGCCTGTTCGTAGTGCTCGATGAAGCGCATCACGCACCGGCGTACGGTTGCCGCAACCTCCTCGTGAGCGAGGAAGAGCAGAAGCCGGGGATCCGCACCATGGTTCCCGCTGCGAACTTGCTCGGGTTGACGGCCACACCCACGTACACCGATCCCACGCGTCGAGGTTGGCTTTCGCGGATATTCGAGAAACGCGTGATCTATGAGGCCAAACAGACTGAACTCACGATGCAGACCATCCTTGCACGCCCCAACTACGAACCGCGTGAGACAGGACAGCAGTTCAATCTGGATGACCGCCACTACGATCAATTGGTCCGCCAGCACCGCGATCTGCCCGAGGAGATCGTCAGCAAGCTGGCAGAGAGCAGCGTCCGAAACGATGCGATTGTGGCTGATTATGTAGCGAACAGGGAGAGGTACGGGAAGACCATCATCTTCGCGGACAGGTGGTTCCAGTGCGTGTATCTCAAGGAAAAGTTGCGGGAGAATGGCGTTCGTGCCGACGCAATGTACTCGCGGATCGACGCCGATCCCGGCTCGGCCGAGGCCCGTAACCAGAGGACAAAGAGCGATAACGCGGAGATACTCGATCGCTTCAAGGCCGGTAAGGATGAAGACGGTCGGGAGAGGCTTGAGGTGCTGCTAAATATCCGAATGCTCACCGAGGGCATGGATGTTCCAGATGTCCGGACGGTGGTTCTCACTCGGCAGACGACAAGCCGAATCTTGCTGAGGCAGATGATCGGGCGGGCGCTTCGTGGGCCGCGCGCAGGTGGCGAGGCGGAAGCGAACATCGTCATGTTCATGGACGAATGGCAACGCATGATCGAGTGGGCATCGCCCGTGGACCTTGACGGTGGCACCGAAGAGGGGCGAATGGTTCGGGGCTACTATCCACTGGAATACGTGGCTATCAGGCTGGTTGAGGAGCTTGCGAAGCACATCAACAACCCGGACGTACCGTTACCTCCACATGACCGGCTCATACCGATTGGGTGGTACGATACGCATCTTGTGGCCGCCGAGGCCGAGGGAGAGGAGACAGAGTCGTTTGACGAGTACGTGATGGTATACGAGTCAACCAGGCCCAGGTTTGAGCGGTTCATCGAGGAGATGCTTGTCAGCCCCAGCGATGAGTGGAGCAAGGAGTACATCGATCCGGACTGGATGGCCGCGCAGACGGAGAGTCTCATATCGGATTTCTTCTCCGCGGAGGCAGACGACGTCGATGGGCAACTCGCTGCCAATGTTGGTCGCATCGCCCAGCACGTCGCGCAGACACGGTTGGCGCCGAGGTTTGTGTCATTCGATCTCCGGGAGCGGCATAACTTGGATGATCTGGGGGGACAACTGGTCCCGATGACGGGTGAGGCTGCAGACTGCTTCCTGCGAACAGAGTTCGAGGAC
Source organism: candidate division WS1 bacterium (assembly GCA_003566775.1). GTDB lineage: Bacteria > Armatimonadota > Zipacnadia > Zipacnadales > UBA5352 > UBA5352. Next base: position 2,428 of record PXBW01000134.1, on the reverse strand, counting down.
CCCGATCTGCTGTGGAAGACATTCTTCAAGTCCTATGAGCGGTTTGCCGCAGCGGCGGACGCGTCCAAACGACGCATTCTCTACGAAAGGCGACACGGATCGGAAACTGGGCCGGCTGTGGGCGCAGGGTCGTCAAGCGGATCTCGTGACCGCCGCAGAGAACTCTCGGAGGAGGAGAAGGAGCAGGTCAAGAGGCGCGACGGGTACGCCTGCCTGTGTTGTGGCAATAAGGGCAGCGGCGTAAGCCTCCAGATCGACCATATTCGTCCGTGGCAGCAAGGCGGACCAACTACGGTGACTAATTCACAGACCCTCTGCAGCGTGTGCAACAAAGACAAGTCCACCAATGAGATCAACTTCCTGAGCCAAACGGAGACCCAACTCACAGCCTCCAAGCAACTCGAGCTTCTCGGCCCGGCGGCCTACCCTGAGAGAGCGCTTCGGCGCACGGTCAACTTCTTCTACCACTGCCGGGCCGTCTGCGACATACGCATGCACGTTCGAAGCACCGGCAGCTACTACCGGACATGGGAGATCGAGTTGTTCGCGGGGAACGATCCGGCATGGCTTAAGCAGGATAGCGACCGCTTGCTCAGGTACATCCAGGAAGACCTCGGCCACCCGCATGTGGAAGAGATCCGGATCGTGGGCCCGGGGTAGAATAGTTGGGATCGCGTAGCATGGGAGGCACAGGCGCCGTGCAGCGGGAGTTGCAGAACCGGGTAGAGGCGAGGCTGGTGACACCGCGGCGGGATGCCCGACGGATGTACTATCAGGAGAATAGGACGTCACCGCTGTTCCGGACCTGCAGGAAATAGTGCTCAATACGGTGGGTCGCGCGGACGTGATGCGTGAGGCGCCGGAGCCGATGTGCAATAAGATCGGGCTCGCGTGCGTGTTCGGGTCACTCGCCGCGGGCAACGCCACCGCCGAGAGCGACGTGGACCTGCACGGTTATCGGGCGGGCCTGCGGGAGATCGCGCCTCTGCTATCGGCTGCGGCGGATACTCTGGACCGCGAGATCATACCCGTAGAGGTCAGCGAGAACGCCCGCCCCCTTGCAGCAAGGTTCTGGGGAGGTGAAGGTCTCATTAGCATCCCCGGCGAAACTGGCGGTTGTCAACTACCAAGCATTGCTGTCCGAGACTCAGAACGACAACATAACCTCCGCTCTGAGTGTGCTTGTCGTGTTTAGTAGCTATCGCGCGCGAGGTAGGTCTTGGTGGAAAGGGAAGGGTTTCGTGCGTGGTATTCTCTGTTTCAAGGAACATGTGCCCGTGCTCACACGTGGCTGATACATTACTTTGTGATCTTTTCAAAAGTTATGACCGCTGCGCTGGGAAGCCACTGACATACTCCCATGGCTTCAAGGGCAACACTGTCCCATGGCCGGAGAGGTGCAGCCAATTCCTCAACCCCAAACACCGTAAGACCCCATTTCGCAGGAGTCGTATCTGTGGGGCTCCTCAGCGGCTTCGTTATGTTCTTCCGGGGTTTTCCGCCCTATATCAAGCAAACTCGTTCTCGCCCATCCTGAGGCGATTGCGGGGATTTGCATTTTTTAGGCGGGGCAACCTCTCCCATGTCAAGAAAACTCGTTCTCGCCCATCCTGAAGCGATTGAGGGGCATTGTGTGTATATCTCACCTCTAACTCGGCAAAGCTTATGATGTACGAGGCTTCTCCCCTGGGATCTGGCCTTTCTGGATTTTCTCTGGTCTTTAGCCTTCCGCGAATCTTTGAGGCTTCAGCGGCAAGGACTGAGACGCAAGCGGAAGTCTTCTTACCCCCGGCGAGGAATTAGCGTGTGAGGTTGAGCTGGGTACGGTGAGGGTGCAGGGTACTTGACCCCATCGCGGATACACGGTAGATAATTCAGAAGGCAATCAAGCTGGTCTTTGTGTTTTCGGTGCTAAGGAATACCGCTTCTGGGCCCCTGTGCTTGACAGTAGCTCAGGTACAGGCCCGGTAGAGACTGAAACAATACAATCCAACTTTGTTCCTTTGAGCAGTTGAGAAGCCACGGGACCAAATGCCAGGATGAGGCGCGTGGAGATAACGAGGAGGACTATAAGAGGATTGCTCTATCCACCGGTCAAGTCCGGAATCTGCTGTGAAATATTTTGGGCATGAGCGTCTCATGCGGCGATTTTGTCAGAGTGTTTGCTGCCCGGCGGTGGATCGAGTTCAAGGTCTCTGTGCAACAGCTCCAACTGGCGTTGCTCCAGCTCCGTGATTGTCACTCGTTGCCACCGTCGTGAGGCCCTTTCCACCGCTCCGAACGCCAGCTTGAGGAAGCTTCGCTCGATGAAGAAGCGCGGGATCACTTTGGTGCGTCTGCTTTCCTCCACGAAGCTGCGCTCGATCAGATTCGTGGTCCGCACGTACCTGCGATGTGCCACCGGAACCCTCAAGTGCGCCAACGACGC
>PXBW01000078.1 GCA_003566775.1 candidate division WS1 bacterium | reverse complement strand
TTGCGCGGCGCATTGTGTACTCACGGCAGGAGCCTCCCGAAATGGAGCTATGGTGTGCTCACACCCCATTTCGACGCTCCTGCCGTTCTTACTTCCCTATGGACATGAATAATCCGGGTTATCACTAACGCATTACGTCCGGGCGCCGATCCGTAATGACCGACGCCCGGCGCTCACCCTCCCGTGCAACTATTCGTCCGACTCGTTCGCGAGTTCCATGACGCGGTCGATGTTGGCCATCACCTTGCGGAAGCCGTCAACGTATCGCTCCATCAGCGCCATGTCATTCGGCGGGTACACCCCACGCAGATAGCTGTGGGCGGCGATGAACTCAACTGTCAGCGGGTAGTCCTCGCCGGAGTAATCGTACTCAACGTCGTCGTTGAGCACCCATGGGACGCCGCGACCGAAGCCCTCCTTCTCGAGGAAGACGTCCTGTCCCGGAATCGGCCTCGACTGCCACTGGCCCATCCCGACGCCCTCGGCGGCGAGCGCCTTGACGCAGGCCTGTTTCATCTCGCCGGCGGTGCAGTCGAGATCGAGCTGGTCGGGGCGGAACTCGACGACGTAGGTGAAGTAGACCGGCTCGCCCCAGGGCGGCTCCGGCGGCCCTTCGACACCCGGGATCTCCGCAAGCTGCTCGGTGAGGAAGCGGGCGAACTCCTGGCGCTTCGCGTTGTTCTCGGGCAGGCGTTCGAACTGGCTGAGCATGAAGGCGTTCACGAATTCGTGCGGGCGGTAGTTCCAGCCGAGTCCGAAGGCGTTGTACTCGCGCTGTTCGCCGCTCGGAGGCACCACCTCGCCGAACTCGCGCATACGCCTGGCGTGCTCGTAGGCGTCGTCGTCATCGGTGGTGAATATCCCGCCCTCGCCCGAGGACAGGTTCTTGCTGCGGTTGGTGGAGAAGCCGGTGGTGAACTCGATCCCGCCGAGTCGGTCGCCATCGCAGGTCGCGCCGTGTGCCTGGCAGGCATCGTGGATGACCTTGAGATTATGCTTCTCCGCTATATCGAGTATCGGGCCGAGGTTCGCGGGCATGCCGTGGATGTGCACGGGCATGATCGCGGTGGTGCGCTCGGTGATCGCGTCCTCGATCAGGGCCGGGTCGATCGTGTAGTAGACCGGGTCGATGTCCACGAATACGGGGATCGCGCAGTGGTGCAGAATCGCGGCGGCGGAGGCCCAGAAGCTGAATGCGCTGGTTATCACCTCGTCGCCCGGAAGCACGCCGGCTCCGGCCACCGCCATGTGCAGGGCGGAGGTGCCCGAGTTGGTCACAAGTGCGTATTCGCAGCCGCAGTATTCCGCCCATTTCTCCTGCATCTCGACGGCGTGCGGCGCCGAGTTGCCGTGAAAGACATCGCTGTCGAAAACGTCCATGATAGCCTGGCGATCCCGCTCATCGTGCGGGGGCCAGGACTTTACCATGCCCTCCTCGACCGTCTTCGTTCCGCCATCAAGTGCCAGCGTGTCAGCCATCGTCGCAACCTCCAGTGAACTCGTTGTTGAGGGTCGCAGCATCGGCTCATGTGCTGCGGTGCATCATCGTGGGGGGACGTTTCATCATACGGTGGCCGATGACCTGCAAGGATCAAAGAAAGACAGGCTTTGAGCAGGGGAGGGTCAGTTGCGTGGAGCGGTTGTTTCAGTCTGGGGCGCTTCCATGCCGACTCGCGGCGGGAAGATGAGCGCCAGTCCTGCTATCACGCCGACCACGGCGAGCGCGCAAAGCTGTATCTGAAGGCGGTCGCCGCCACGGAGGGCAAGCGCCGGTATGTGACTGAGCGCGACTGCGGTGACCAGCAGCATGCTACCGGGCAGGATCGAGTCGGTCTGGGTGCGCAGCCACGAAAGAGGGACGCAGATCAGAGCATAGGACAGGAGCCTCACGATGCCGAAGGGCGCTCCACCGGCCACCAGATCCACCTGAAGCTGCAGTGGCAGCCACCAGAGTGCGGCGAGGGCGCTGCTGGCAAGCACCGCCTTCAGGTAGCCTCGGGCTGACAACTCGGTCAGCAGCAGTCCGCGCCATGGCAGTTCCACGACCGGGGCGAGGATGAGGCCGAGCACCGTACCGGTGATGAGGCCAACTACTATGCGTCCGCGCAGGGGGGAGCCGTACTCGTCGATGTCGAGCTTCAACTCAAGCGCCTCGGTCCTGCGCTCGCTCGCAAGGCGTTCGACCTCTCCCGCCCCTGAAGGATCGAACTGACTTATGCCGATCAGGACTGGAACGGTAGTGGCGAGTACGACCAGCGCGAGCGAGACGAGCGGGGCGAGGAGGAGGGTGGTGACTGGAGGCGTGCGGAGGCCCCAGTCTCGGAATCGACCGCCCGATCTGCGTTGAAGGCCAACAGTCACGAGAACGGGAACGACGATCAGGATCGCGCCGATAAGGCTTCTGCCGACATCATCGCGAGATGCGGAGGGAAGCAGGATCCACATGAGAGCGGCGGCGGGCCAGGCGATAGCGAATATCCAGGCCACAAAGGTCCACGCCCGTCGCGGTGAGGGTTCGCTTTCGGGAATCTCGGGTTTTTCGGCGGTGGGAGGCATTGTCGCTATCTCCGCGAGGCGCTACTGCCGTCTTCGGGAGACGACCCAGTCGCGAATCAGCAATCCCACGATGGTCAGAAGCAGTATTGAGAGGCTTGTGATCGTCATGATCGCTGAGAGATTGAGTTCCATTCCGTCACCTCAGGGGTTTGTGTCGGTGCAGAGATGTGTTCGGTGGTAATCGGACAGCCTGGAGCACTGAAGTGACATCAGTGCCGCGCCGGGCCACCCGCCGGCGAGCCTACTCTACCTCGAAGGACAGGGACCCGAGATGGCGGTCATCGGCGCTGATCTCCAGCTCCCATGTCCCGGGTCGGAATCCTCCATCGGGTCGGAAGTATAACACAGTCCGGCGATTGCCGCGAACACCCAGAAGTCGGCGGCCGAGAGGCGTTCCGTCACGCGATAGTTCAAGTGCGAGCACGCTTTCTTCAGGGGCGTCTCGAATGTCGAGGTAGACACCCACGCGATCCGAGCCTTCGCGTAATGCGCCTGACAGCCTCTTCGGTTGTGTGCCATCGTCGTCGATGCACAGGTAGGCGTCCGATAGGAAGCTGTCCTCGGGCAGCGCGATTGCCTCGTCGGCCTCATCGACGTCCTCCGTTGTCTGCTCCGGTGCTTCGTCTTCAGGCTGCCTGTCAGCCGGGACCTCGGGGCGTGGGGGATCGTCGGCGGTTACGGCGGGAAGCAGGGCGTCAAGGCCCGCCTCGGTATCAAGCGCGATGTCGGAGGCAAGCAGGCGCGCGACCTCTCCCAGCGTATCGTCCTCCCCCTGGAGCAGATATGCCCTCCTGCCGTGGTGCAGGGCGCCGAGGGGCGCATCCGTGCTGAGTCGGAAGAAGCCGTCGTGCCATTCGCCGCCGGGAGTCTCTGCGAGCATGGCGGTAAACTCCTCTGCCGCCTGCTCATCAGGCATCTGCAGTCCCAGCAGTGTGATCGGCAGATCATCGACCTGAAGCACCTGAATCGCGGCCGCCTCTGCGGGTTGGTCGCTGAGCGGAACGCCGGGTATCACGACGTCGAGGTCCGCCATCTTCACCGGATGAGTTGCGCTCGCCATCCAGCCGGTGGGGAGGAGGCTCTGAGCCAGGAGTGGAGTGACTGCTTCATCGAAACCCGGCGCGTGCGTGTACTCTACCGGCCCCGCGTCCGCAGCGTCAGCGGAGACGATTCCCGCGGGATCGGCGAAGACGCAGCGTCTGAGGAAGCTCTCAGTGTCAAGCTCGCCTCGGGCGTAATCGCGTGCGGCCTCAGCCTCCACGCTGATGCCGAAGGTTGCGCCGGAAGCGTCATCGAAGAGCGCGGTCACCTCCTCAGTCCACGGCGCGGAGAGCGCGGCATCCACGAGCATGTAGGCAACGATCGGTTCGAGATGCCCGCGGCCTTCGAGCCCCGGCGTTTGGCTGGCAACCACCGCGCTGACCTCGTCGAAGTCCACCCGGACATCGCGCAGTCCGAGGTGCTCGGTGAGATTCTGCTCCAACCGCTCCATCTCCTCGGCGATCATGCCGTCAAGATCGGGATCTCCGTCGGGAAGCCCGGTCGCCGCTATCTCCCGAAGTGTGTCGGAGACGGCGTCGTCATCGACATGCCTGTCGAGCAGTTCATCGATCAGCGCACGGGTCAGGTCATCGCTTTCGAGCGAGGCCTCTCCGGCGATCACCTGGTCGAGGACGTAGAGCGCGATCCCGGCGCCGGGTCCACCGCCGATCACGCGGGCGGCCTGCCCCAGCGCCCCGCCGCGTTGCTGCAGATCACCTATAAGCAACTGTTGAAGCAGAGCGAGTGAGTTGTCGCCTCCCCCCAGAAGGAACCTGCCCACATCCTCGACGCCGGAGATGAGGAAGTCACCGATGTCAGAGACGGCTTGCTCGAGGAAGCGTCCGACATCACCGAGGAAGCCTCCGCCCCTGCGCTTACGTGCGATTCCCGGCCTCACGTCGAACGGTCCGGCGATGTCGTAGTAGCACTCCGCGGTCGGCCAGCTTCCCGCCCAGGTGTGCTTGAGGCGCGCGATTATGCGGAACCGGGCGGCGTCTTCAAGATCCACGGTTCCGGTGATGCCGAGGTGGTCATCCTCGTCATCAGGCGAGAGCGCTTCGCCGGAGATTGCGTGCAGCGTGGAGTCAACTCCCTCCAACTTCTCCGCTTCGAGCAACTCACCACGGAGGTGTTTCTCGCCGCTGCCGGGATGATACTCGTCCGGAAGTTCGCGAAAGCTGCCATCCTCACCGACGGCCTCGACGAAGATGTCCACCTCGTTGCGGACCTGCAGCCTTCCCTCCGGGATCAGGTTGCGCGGGGTCACAGTGCCTTCGAAGTGCAGAACATGCTCAGGACTGATGTTGGCCTGGACGTCGAGGCGCACGCTCTGTGCCGCGGCGGACGCGGTGAGAGAAGCTCCGAGGCACAGCATGATTGCGAGCGAAACATTCCTGCGTCTGCGCTGGAACACGGAATCAAGCCCTCATCTCGATCTGAGTAGGCGCGGCATTCTCTCTGTTAGTCGCCTCAGGACGCCAGATAGTTTCGTCAGAGAGGAGATCGGCGAGTTTTCGGGTAATGACGCGCAATCGAAACCCGATGCAGCGAACGGAGTCCAAGGTAGTGGACACCCTTGACGGAGAGGTCATTCACGTAGTTCCGGGAAGTGATAGATACTCCGAGGACACACGGCTTCACTCGCGAACAGATCGGAAGTGTACAGGATGGTGAGGCAGATGCGGAAGGCAGGTGTCGCTCTGCTCTTCGGACTGGTCGCGTCGTCGGCGGCATGGGGTGTGCGGCTGCAGGGAATCGTCACCGATGCGGATGGACCGGTGACTGGAGCGCAGGTGCATGCCGTGGGCCACACCGTGGACCGGCCCGTCCGCGCCGGCACTGAGACCGATCAGGATGGCCGTTACGTGCTCGTGGTCGAGCGTTCGCCATCGCGTCTGGTTGTATCCAAACAGGGACGTCCCACGACCATCGTGCAGGTGCGGCAGGGGGTGAGGGAAGTTGACGTTCAGTTCCGTAGAGACGGGTACGCGATGACTGGACGCGTGATCGATGACGAAGGTAATCCCGTCCCCGACGCGTGGATCGCCATCACACAGTTCGACCAGTTGGGCGGGCGCCCCTCACTGCGTCTGCCCGGCGATCACCGGATCGATGCCCTGCGCACCACGTCCGACCCACGGGGAGAGTTCGCGATTCGCGCACTGCCTCCGTGGAAAGAACTGAGGATCGAGGCTCGAAAGAATGAGTTTGCCACGGTGATCGAGGAGTTCGGCCCGCAGGCGGCCATGAGAGACCCCGAACACAGTGTGGGGGTCAGGTCCGAGGAACCGGTGGAGACACTACGGGATGCGCGCCTGATGCCGGGCAAGCCGGTGGAGATAGTAATGCCCCGGGAGGCAACGCTGCATGGATGGGTGAGATGGCGCGGGCAACCGATGAGTGGTGTGGAGGTAAGTCTGGGGCGTGAAGAGGAGTGGACGTCGGTGACCGACCACCGCGGACGCTTCCACATAAGGCGCGTGCCGCCGGGCGAGGTTCGGATGACAGTGCGCACAGATGACGCGATGGCGCCGAAATCAGCCCCACCCACCCTGACACTCGAACCGGGTGACCGGATCGACGATATTGAGATAGAGATGGTGCGGACCGCGGTGATAACCGGAACAGTTACGCGTTCGGATACTGGAGCACCGGTGGAGGGGGCACAGGTGGGTCAAAGCGTCACCTCATGGCAGCGCGGTAGAGCCACCGATGAGGGCGGTCGATATGTCCTCTACGTGCTGCCCGGGGAACTGGATATCATGTTTCTGCGCGCCCGACCGTTGGTGCGCCCATCGCATCCGCCGCACGGACCCGACCCGAGACCCTCTACTACCGTGACGGTCGAGGAAGGGGAGGTCCTCGATGAGGTGGATTTCGTCGTGGAACCGTGGCTGCTCGGCGAGGTGACCTTCGCGGGACGATTGCTGCTTCCCGACGGCACACCGGCTGAGGGGGCGATGGTGGAGCTGGACAGCTCGTATCTGGGCGGACGGGTGCCGCCAGAAATGGAACTGGAGGGACACAAAGCCACCACCGATGAGGCCGGGCGGTTCGAACTGAATCCGAGGCTCATTCGATTGGAAGAGTTCTTCCTTCTCAATATGCGGTCCGCAGACGGTGATTACAGCGCCGCACGGGTAGTCCCGGGGCGGGGCACAGAGAGCCTTGAGGTTACTCTGCACGAGCCCGCGCAGGCGAGACTGCGGGTGGAGCCGGAGGATGAGACCGAGGACGGCGCCGACAGCGTGCGTGTGACCGTCCGTGTACACGCCCCTCCGCATGTCACTCTACATCTGGACGTGGAGGAGCGCGTGGAGAATAGCGAGATAGTCCTTGGACCTCTGCCGGCCCATCTTCCACTGGTCTTTCGCGCCACCGCCAGGGGACCGGCCGGGCCTGCGCGCATTCGAAGGTGGGGACCGATGACAATCTCGCTCAAGCCGGGCGAAAGCCTCGAACTGCCGCGCCTGCTGCTCGTAAGCCAGGAAGCTCAGGCGGTGACCCAGTCGGGAATAGTTGAGGAGAATTGAGCCCGTCCACAACGCGAGCGGGGAAGATCATCCCTGCGCCTGCCGGAAGATCGTCACGCTCTCGCGGGGAAAGCTAACGCTCCAACCGAAGCGCTCGGCGATCCAGCGCATCGTGCGCGGGCTGAAGAAGCAGATATGGGTCTCGTCGAAGTGGTAGTGCCAGTCCGCGAACTCCGAGCGGTCATCGAGCATCTGCGTCATCACGCCCAGCACTCCGCCCGGACTGAGCAGACGGTCGAAGCGCTCGAACTCGATCAGCGGGCGGCGGAAGTGCTCGGCGGTCTCCGAGCAGGTCAGGAAGTCGTAGCTTCGCGCCAGCAGTTCGGCGTCCGGCGAGAAGTAGAGGTCCCATCCCTCGACGCGAAAGCCGCTCTCGCGTAGCATCATCACCAGCACGGGAGGATCGCCGCAGCCATAGTCGAGGCCCTCCGCCTCCGGCTCAAGCAGTGGCGTCACTTGGTTCAGTAATCGGCTCAAGAAGGTACGGTAGTCCTCATCATCGGGATCATTCTCGTGCAGAAGGTAACGCCGGCGTTCCTCGGCGGGATTAAGCAGGAAGCGGTCCGGCACGAAGACGAGATCACACCTCGGGCAGTGATGGAACTCACGATTGTGCGAACGCCGGTCTCCGCGATAGAGCAGCGCCGTTTCGGAGAGGCCGCAGAGTCTGCAGGGGCAGCTTGCGCCCG
>PXBW01000051.1 GCA_003566775.1 candidate division WS1 bacterium | reverse complement strand
GAGCAGAAGGTCCGGGCGGAGCAAGGACTGGCGACACCGCCGGAGTACGCATCTCTGTCGCTACAGGTGAACCGCTCTCCTACACCCAGAGAGTGGCACCGAAGCGCCCCGATCTCGAAGATATCCAGATATCGCAGGAGCGGGCGGTAGAGGTCGCGATTGAACAGACAAAGCTGGATTGGCGCGAGCTTCGAGGTATGGAGGTGACGGTTGAGGCCACAAGGGCGAATCTCGTTCTCAGTTCCTCGGTATCTCCGGAAGAAGGTCCAGTGTGGTTTGTCAATGTGGGAGTGGGGCACGCGACGACAGGAGAGCGGCTGGAACAGACTCAAAGAGTGACAGATGCGTATTCCGGTGAGATTCTTCGGTAGACGACGAGAAATCGCTGCTCCGATCCATGCCAGACGTAAGCGCACACCCGCGGTGGCTCCGACTCTCGCGGCCGCCGCTGTCGTGCACCAATGAACAGTTAGAGAGCGAGGTGATTCGATGAAGCGCCGAAGTGCAGTAGTGGTTGGCATCGCTATTGTCGGTGTTGTCGCGGTATGGACGATCCTGCAGAACGCGTCGGACCAACCCAACAGGCAGTCCGATGTGAGGATGCCGACGCGAGAGGCTGCGGCTGACGAGGCGGAGCCCGTGGATGAGGACGTGGACCCGGCGGAGATAGTCGCACAGGCGCTGGATGTGGACACCGACCAGGTACGGATTACTCGGGATCCCGAGCTGCGGGACGACGGCCGGATTGTGCGCGTGTTCGCCGCTGTTGACTACCCCGAGGAGCCAGTCCGCGGGTTCATGGTCGAATATGAGGCAGACACACACCTGTTACGCGGCGTCTTGTGGATGGGAGTTCCGGAGTGGCCCGCGGAGCCGGGCACGTACGTACCGGTCGAAGAGGCCCGGGAGGTGGCGGAACAACTCAAGTCCCGCCTCTTCCCGTCGGTCCCGGTGGAGATGACGCTTCTTGACATCGGTGCGGTTGGCGATGGAGTGTACAAGGCACACAGCTTCCGCTGGGGCTGCAAGATAGCGGAGGACGTGTTTACCAGCGATGAGGTGCGTGTCACGGTCAATGCGGCAACGGGGAAGCCCCGGACGTACTCGCAGAGGGTTGCCGCCGAGCGCCCGGAGCTTGAGGACATCGCCGTGACGAGGGAGCAAGCCATCGAAATAGCCACCGAACACATCGTTGCGCTTTGGCGGCGCGACATGGAGAGCGAAGTCAGCTTCGAAGTCGCGGAAACGCGACTGGAGCTAAGCTCGCCGAGATCGCCCGACGGGGGCCCGGTATGGTGGATAACAGGTTATCCCGTCATCGTGCGAACCGGAGACCGCATGATGGCAACGATTCGTCCGATATGCGCCATGACGGGTGAGCTATTGCTTTAGGGAGACTGCCGGGGGCGGGCACGGTGCGTTGTGCCCGCCCCCGCGAGTGGCCGGACGGAGTAGTATTCGGACGGTTGACCGCGTCGGCCGGGGCGGCTCACCGCCTGGGGATGTTCGCGGTACGCATCGCCTCATGGGAGCATCTGCGCAGGGCGGAAGTCGTGGCGCGCCGACCGGATGAACTCAATGCAGGCGGTATGTGGTCCACGAACTCAGCGCCGCCGATTACTACCCCGGAAGGTCGAGTCGCTGCCCGGGATGAACCCGGATCGGCTCGCCCGCTACCGTGATCTCCAGTCTCTCAGACCGGGGATGACGGAACATGAGGGACATCCTCTCCCGATCTATCTCACAGCGCAGTACTCCTCCACGCAGACGGGCGCTGAAACTGAGCCGCTCCCAACCGGGTGGAAGACGCGGGTCGAGGTGAAGCCGCCCGCCGATATCCACATGCAGGCCGCCGATACCATGCACCACGGCCATCCACGCGCCGCCGAGCGCGGCGGCGTGCAGGCCCTCGTCGGTATTCCCCTGGGTGTCTGCGAGATCGATCAGCAGCGACCTGCGCAGATAGTCCTCAGCCTCATCGTGCATCCCCAGCCGCGCCGCAACGATCGCATGGACGCTCGGACTCAGTGACGATCCGTGCTCGGTAATCGGCTCGTAGGTCTCCCAGTTGCGCCGCTGCACATCGGGAGGAAAGAGATCGGGGAAGATACGCAGGAGCATCAGGACATCCGCCTGCTTGAGTGCGTCAACTCCATTCTCGCTGCGCATCTGCTCGATGAAGCCGTCATGCTGCGGTATGATGCAGGTTTCCGGATGGAGTGGCAGATAGATACTTTCGGCGACTTCGAGCCAGCTCTCGACCTCTGCATCCTGAAGCTTCAGCGACTCGATCCGCTCGCGCCCGGATTCGAGGGTATGCAGTTCAGCTACGGCCCTGGCCGCCGCTTCGAGTGTCCATGCCGCCATGTAGTTGGTGTAGGCATTGTTGTCCACCATTTCGTGATTCTCATCGGGACCCATGACGCGCCTTATCTCGTAACTCTCCCGCTCAGCGTTCCATTCGACGCGTGACTTCCAGAAGCGGGCGGCCTCGACGAGCAGTTCGACGCCCCGGCGGTACCAGAAGTCCTCGTCGCCGGTGACCTGGTAGTAGTACCACGCCCCCCATGCCACCGCGGAGCTTATGTGATCCTCCTGTTCGCCGGTGACGATGCGAACTTCGCCGCCATTCTCAGGCAGCCAGCGCGGGCATTGCTCCCGTCCGTCGCGGGTGGCCTCCCAGGGCCAGCGAGCGCCCTCGCAGCCCATCTCCCGCGCGAGCCGCTTCGCCCCGGGAAGGATCATGTGTCTGAATGCGACGAGATTGCGGGCGGCCGGCGGGTGCGTGTGCGCGAAGAATGGCTCCATGAACATCTCGGTGTCCCAGAAGAAGTGGCCGCGATAGCCGGGGCCGCTGAGTGCCTTCGCCCCAATCGCTGTGCGCTCATCATCATCGAGGTTCGCCTGCATGAGCTGAAATGAGCAGTAACGCAGGGCGCGGTCCGCGACCTCATCACCGTCGATCTGCACATCCGAGCGTATCCACTTTCGTGACCACGCCGCAGCATTCTGCAGCGCGGCCACGGCGTAGCCGTCCTCGGCTGCGCTGAAGGCGTGGGCGCGGGCCCGATCCAAGGCGGGGCGATCCTCACGGTCGCGCGATGTGCAGACGGCGTTGAAACGCTCTACGGTGATCTCCTCGCTCGGTTGAAGCTCAAACTCCCACCGAACTCCGGCAAAGTCTTCATCATTCACCTCACCGGCGGCTTGCGGTGTCGCGTGCTCGCCGTCAATGCGCAGACGCGCGGCCTGTGCCTGCGCCACGATGATTCCCGATTCGAGCGTGCAGATCTCGTGCAACGCCAGGTCAGAGTGGATCTCGCGGTCCGTCTCCGAGAAGTGCACTGTGCCACGATTCGTGCGATCTGCAGTGATGCCCCAGCGCAAACTTACCTCGACCTCTGCGTCCTCTGCAGAGAGCGTCATCTTCCATGCGGCAAGATGTCGGTTTGCCTGGCTCAGGAAGCGTCTGAGCGTCACCCTTACGTCTCCGTCGGGCAATCGTATAAGGAACTCACGGGTTAGTGTGCTGTCTCGCAGACTCAGGCGTCGTTCCCGATCGAGAATCTCGACTTCCTCGGAGCCGAGGCTCGTGCCGTCAAGGGTGAGTTGTATCGGCAACCAGTCGGGCAGGTTGACGAGCGAATCAGTCTCGTACCTTCCCGGCTGCTGGTCAAAGACGCCCTGGCAGACGAAGTACGGTTCGGAATCTGCGCCCGTCGGCGGTCCCTCCTCGAAGCTTCCCCTCATGCCGAGGTAACCGTTGGCCTGGGCGAAGATCGTCTCGAGGTAAAGCGAGTGATTCGGGAAATCCCCGACTTCGGCAAGAGTCCAGTCATCTTCGAACTTGATCGCTTCATGCAACCGTGCTGCATCCACGCGCGCCACCTCCGGCGGAAGACTGTCTGTCCTCACAGGAGAGATTCGCGGAAGCTTGTGACAGGCCTTGTCTGATTGCACGCATTACCCGGCAGGACTGATCCACCGTTCAGAACAGCGGCGGTTGATATCCGGCACGGACGACGTGGGGCGTTGCCTTGGGAGCCGCTGTGGGATATACTTACAGGCCCATGCCCCGACACTACTGGATCGATACCAGCGGCTGTCAGATGAACGAGCGTGACTCCGAGACCATCGCGGGAATCTGCGAGGCGCTCGGCATGTCGCCGTGCGAAGACCCTGCTGACGCCGTGGTCGCGATCCTCAACACCTGCGCAGTTAGGGAGAAGCCGCAGGAACGCGTTTACTCACGCCTCGGAGAGTTGCGGAAGCTCGGCGGCAAAGGTGAAGGGCCGATCATCGTCGTAGCCGGATGCGTGGCACAGATCGCAGCCGAGGAACTCCGCAGGCGCGGGGCGGATATCGTCGTCGGGCCGCGCTGTTACGACATGCTTCAGGCGGCGCTGGAGAATCTGACGCGCGGATGCACGTTAACCGAGGATCCGGCGCGCCCGGTGGAAGAGGGACTCCCGGTCTGCCGAAGCACGGACCTCACCGCGTTCGTGAATATCATCTACGGATGTGACAACTACTGCGCCTACTGCGTCGTGCCCTACGCACGTGGCCGCGAGCAGAGCCGCAAGCCCGAGGATGTACTTGCCGAAGTGCGCGGCGTGGTGAAACGCGGTTGCCGCGACGTGACGCTGCTGGGCCAGAATGTCAACAGCTACGGCAATGACCTGACCGAGCCGGTCGACTTCACCGAACTGCTGCGTCGCGTAGATGCGATCGAGGGCCTCGACCGCCTGCGCTTCACCACCTCACACCCGAAGGACATGACGTCCGAACTGATCGAGGCGATGGCGGAACTGCCGTCGGCCTGCGAGCACCTGCACCTGCCTCTGCAGGCGGGCTCTGACGCGGTGCTGGAGGCGATGGGGCGGGGGTACACCTGCGAGCACTTCCGGTCGCTGATCGGGGGCGCGCGCGAGGCGATGCCCGGCCTGTCGGTGACCACGGACGTGATGGTCGGCTTTCCCAGCGAAACCGAGGAGGATTTCGAGCAGACGATGCGCGCCTTCGAGCGGATTCGCTTCGACCAGGCCTTCATGTTCAAGTACAATGATCGGCCCGGCACCCGCGCGGCGAGGATGGAGCCGAAGGTGCCCGAGGACGAGAAGCAGCGCAGGCTGGAGAAGCTGGTCAAGCTGCAGAACGAGACCGCGCGGGAGATCAACGTGGCGCTGGAGGGCGAAGTCTTCGAGGTGCTGGTTGAGGAGGCCGATCCCAAGTCGGCTGGCCACGTACGCGGTCGTACGCGCGGGCACAAGCTGATGATCTTCCCCGGCCCGGAGGCGCTGATCGGCGAGATGGTGAAGGTTCGCGCGGTGAAGGGCTTTCTCTGGGGATGGATGGGCGAACGCTGAGCCGCACGCAAAGGCAGGGCGCTCTCAGGTGAGGCCCTGATTTGTCACGAAGGTCGGTCGTGCCCACGCTCGACTTGCCTGCTGACACATACTGCACAGGAGGTTCCGGTTCGTGCCCGATCCGAGCAAGTTCACCCCGGTATTCAAGCAGTGGCATGAGGCCAAGCAGCGCTATCCGGATGTGTTGCTGCTCTTTCGCATGGGCGACTTCTATGAGCTATTCGGCGACGATGCCGAGATCGCCGCGCGGGAGCTTGAACTGACGCTCACCTCGCGGCGTGCGGGTGAGGGCATCGAACTGGCGATGTGCGGGGTGCCATACCACGCCATCGACCGCTACCTCGCGACGCTGATCCGCCGGGGCTACCGAGCCGCCATCTGCGATCAGGTCGAGGACGCCAGCAAGGCGAAGGGACTCGTGCGCCGCGATGTCACGCGCGTGGTGACCGCGGGGACGCTGGTCGAGGACTCGCTGCTGGACACCCACGATCACAACTTCCTGCTGTCCATCGGGCGCGAGGGGGGGCGCTTCGGCCTCGCCGCGGTCGATGTATCCACCGGGGACTTCCTTGTGACCGAACCTAGCGCGCGCGCGGCGCCCGATGATGCCGCTGAGCCGGAGCTTCCGACCACCGGCCCGGAGCGCATCGATCCGGCGGTCGCCGCTGTGGTCGATGAGGCCGCGCGCCTCTCTCCCACCGAGGTGTTGCTGGCCCCGGAGGTGGCGGAGGACGAGGCGCTGCGCGAGTTGCTCGATCATAACCTCTCGGTGCCGATCACAGTCGCCGAAGAGCACAGAGGCGGGTTCCTGTCGCCTGCCGAGCAACTCCAGGAGCATTTCGGTGTCGACTCGCTACGTGGCTACGGCTGTGAAGATATGTCCGCGGCGATCGCGGCGGCGGCACAGGCGCTGGAGTACCTCAAACACACACACCTCGACGGAATGCCGCACCTGTCGGGGATCACGACCTACTCCACCGAACAGTTCCTCGTGATCGACGCCGCCACGCGCCGGAACCTAGAGTTGACCGCGACTCTGCGGGAGAATCGCCGCGAGGGGTCCCTGCTGTCGCTGCTGGACCGCACCTCCACCGCGATGGGCGGGCGGCTGCTGCGCGACTGGCTGCTCCAGCCGCTGCTCGATTCCGCGCGCATCAGCGAGCGCCTCGATGCGGTGGATGAGCTTGTGCGCGATCGCGTCACCGCGGAGGACCTCGCGTCGTACCTGCGCGATGTTTACGACATCGAGCGCCTGACCTCGCGCGTGACGGCGGCCCGGGCGAACGCTCGCGACCTTGTGGCCCTGCGCGATTCGCTGCGCAGGCTGCCCGCGATCCGCGAGGTGTTTGACGGATGTGAAGCTGAACTGCTGTCCATGCTGCAGGGCCGGATCGCCAACCTCGACGGGTTGACCCAATTGCTCGATGGAGCTTTGCGAGACGATCCGCCCGTACAGATTACCGAGGGCGGGATCATAGCATCGGGATACTCCGAGGACCTCGATGAGCTTCGCGACATCGCCTCCGGGGGCAAGCGCTGGATCGCGGAGATGGAGACGAGTGAGCGCGAGCGCACCGGGATAGACAGCCTGAAAGTCGGACATAACAAAGTCTTTGGCTATTACCTCGAAGTCACTCATGCCAATACGGAGCGAGTGCCGGAGGACTACGAGCGTAAGCAGACATTGACCAATGCCGAGCGCTATATTACGCCCGAACTGAAGGAGCAGGAGTCAAGAATACTCGGCGCCGAGGAGCGGATGCACGAGCTTGAGTACGAACTGTTCTGCGACCTGCGCGCGCAGGTGGCCGAGTACGCGGAGTCACTGCTGCGTACGGCCAGGGCGCTGGCGGCAATCGACGTGCTGGTCTGTCTCGCGGAGATAGCCATTGAGTACGACTATGTCCGGCCCGAGGTCGATGGAGGAGCGGAGATCGAGATTCGCGCCGGGCGGCACCCGGTGGTTGAGCGCGCGCCCGGACAGGAGCCTTTCGTGCCGAATGACACGCTGCTCGACCGCGACCGCCATCAGATGCAGATCGTGACCGGCCCGAACATGGCGGGCAAGTCCACGTATCTGCGCCAGGTGGCGCTGATCGCGCTGATGGCGCAGATGGGCTCGTTCGTGCCCGCCGACAGCGCGCGTATTGGCGTGGTCGATCGCATCTTCACGCGCGTCGGGGCATCCGATGACCTCGCCACGGGGCGCTCGACCTTCATGGTGGAGATGAACGAGACCGCGAACATCATGAACAACGCGACCGCGCAGTCGCTGGTGATTCTCGACGAGATCGGGCGCGGAACCTCGACCTTCGACGGCGTGTCGATCGCCTGGGCGGTGGCGGAGTACCTGATCGAGCAGATCGGCGCGAAGACGCTCTTCGCCACGCACTACCATCATCTCAATGAGCTTGAGAGCCTCTTCGATGAGGTGCAGAACCTGAAGGTGATGGTGCGTGAGGAGGGCGATCACATCACCTTCCTGCGGCGCATCGAACCCGGCGG
>PXBW01000045.1 GCA_003566775.1 candidate division WS1 bacterium | reverse complement strand
GACGAGTTCCTCGGACACGATATGGATGCGGTGATTCTCGCGAACTACTTCCACGAGCACGCGCCCTTCGCGATTAGGGCGCTGGAGGCCGGAAAGCACGTGATGAGCGAGACCTCCGCGTGCTTTACCATCGCCGAGGGCGTCGAGCTTATTCGAACCGTCGAACGCACCGGCCTGACCTACATGTTCGCGGAGAACTATCCTTACATGGTTTTCAACCAGGAAATGCGGCGGCTGTACCAGGCGGGCGAGGTCGGCACGTTGATGTACGCGGAGGCAGAGTACATCCACCCCGACCCGGCTGAGGTTGTCATGGGAAGGGCGTGCGGGATCGATCACTGGCGCAACTGGATTCCGGCGACATATTACTGCACGCACTCGCTGGCGCCGATCATGTTTATCACTGAGACGTGGCCGGAGAAGGTCAACGGCTTCATCATGACGCGTCGGGAGGACGATCCCGTGGCGCAGCGCACGGCCAAGTTCGGTGACGCGTCATCGATGATCGCGCTGCGCATGGACAACGGAGCGGTGGTGCGTCTCGTGCAGGTCTATCTGCGCGGGCACGGAGTCTGGGTGCGCGTCCACGGCTCGCGCGGGCTGATGGAGAACCTGCGCTGGGGCGACCGCAACATGTTGCGCGTGGTGCGTGAGCAGTACCATGAAGAGAGACGGCATCCCGAGGAGGTCATCTATCGCCCCGACTTCCCCGAATACCATGAAGAGGCGATGAAGGCGGGACACGGCGGCGGTGACTTCTTCATGAACCATCACTTCGCGACCGCGATCCGCACCGGAGAGGCGCCCTTCCTCGATGTCTACCGCGGGGTCGCGATGTCGATCATCGGCCCGCTGGCGTATCGGTCGGCGCTGGATGACAGCAACACGGTCGAGGTGCCTGACTTTCGCTGCGAGGAGGATCGGGTGCGCTTCGAGGA
This sequence comes from candidate division WS1 bacterium, assembly GCA_003566775.1. Taxonomy (GTDB): domain Bacteria; phylum Armatimonadota; class Zipacnadia; order Zipacnadales; family UBA5352; genus UBA5352. Next base: position 27,389 of record PXBW01000045.1, on the reverse strand, counting down.
TGACCACTGGCGGCCCGACCCGGTGCATGGCGACCCGTGGACGAGCATCGAGGGCCGCAAGGAACCGACACCGGAGCAGATCGACTTCTCGCACAGAGTCTGGCGGGAGAAGGGCTACGAGGGGGACTGAGTCGAGCGGAAGGAGAAGGCTCAGTCCAACTCAAGACTGCAGCCAGTCACGCCCGGGATAGTCACCTGCGCGATGGGGATGGATGTTTGCGCGATGAAGATGGGGCCGTTTGAGTTCAACATGCAGGAACTGGCGGGGTCCATGGGGGACTTTGGCACACTGTTACCCCTGGCGATCGGCCTCATCGTTGTCTGCGATCTCAATCCCGCCGGGCTGCTTGTGATGATTGGGCTGGCAAACATTGCGATGGGGCTTCTCTATCGGCTGCCGATGCCTCTACAGCCCATGAAGGTTCTGGCCGCCGTCGCCATCGCTCAGGCCTGGGAGCCAGAGATGGTCTATGCTTCGGGGTTCACTATGGGGATAGTGTGGCTCGTCTTCGCCATCACCGGTATCATGGACTGGATCTCAGGCATCACCCCGGAAGCTGTGATACGTGGCATCCAGGTAAGCATCGGTGTGCTGCTGGCGGTGGAAGCATTAGGGATGATCTCTACAGGCTGGGCTCTCGGCATCCTGTCTGTGATCATTGTGCTGCTGCTGCGGAACAATCGCTACACACCCGGTGCAGTCGTACTGATGCTCATGGGTGTTGCCATCATACTAATCAGAGGGGAGTTTGCCGAGATCGCCCCGCCATCATTCACCCTTCCGCCCGTCACCAGCTTCCCGGTCGAAGATATCTGGAGAACCCTTCTGCTTGCCGGATTTGCCCAGATCCCGCTCACAGTCACGAACTCCATAATCGCTACTTCATCGCTCATCGAGGATTACTTCCCTGAACGGCCCGTGAGTGAGACTGAGTTGTCATGGACTGTGGGCATCATGAATGTGATAGTGCCATTCTTCGGCGGTATGCCTTTATGTCATGGAGCGGGCGGACTGGCCGCACAGCATTACTTCGGTGCCCGAACCGGTGGGGCGAAGATCATCGAGGGGCTCTTTGAACTCTCTCTCGGTCTGTTCCTGACTGCATCGATCGTGGGCGTGTTCTCAGTCTTCCCGATGGCGATCATCGGAGCCATGATGCTTCTCGCCGGGATGCAACTGGTCAAATTCGTCGGCGAGCTCGACCGGGACACGTCACTAATCCCCTTCGCGGCAACAGTCACCCTTTCGTTGACCGTCAACATGTTTGCTGGATTCATCGCGGGTCTCGCCGTACACTATCTGATGCGGCGCTTTGTGGAGTAAAGTGTGTCTCCTTCGGACAGTCCACGGCGAGCACGGCAGTTAGGTGTGAACCCTGGCCCGGCACCGTCGGTCGCCAGCAACCGACACCGGAGCATATCAAGTCCTCGCGCAAGGTCTGGCGCGAGAAGGGCTACGAGGGGGATTGAATCCGGGTCGAAATTGGGTAACGCAACCGGCGGGAACAACGGCCCGCTCAGGCGACCGGGCCTTCCAGCCTCACAAATCCACCCAGACCGGACTCGACCACGCGTACTGACCGTTAAGCTGGCTCACGCGCAGGTACACGTAGTTGCGGCCGAGGGAAAAGTCGCTCTGCTCAAGCTCGATGCGGGCAGTGTATCCTGCCTGCGGGATTGCGAGGTGTCGCTTGACCATGTGCGAGTTGTGATAGACCGCGTCCTGGATGTCATCCCACTTGCCCGACTGGTCGCCGAACTGCCGCCGGATGCGCTCGCGGCACTCCTGGTCGTAGACGATCAGGCCGCTGCGCCGCATCGCCTCGGCGGGCGTGAAGCTGATGCGATGGCGGTCACACTCAAGGACGCAAGGTGCATCCACCGGGGCCTCGATCTCCACGATCAGCCGCTGCTGCGCGTTACCCTCGGCAGCGTGAATCCGCGGGGAAGTGGTAAGCTCGAATACGACCTCGTCGTCCTCGGTGCGCGCCCACGAGTTGCCGTGCCGGGTGAAGACCCCCTCGACCGATACGATCCGGCCCTCGTTCAGCCGTAGCCCCCCCTGCCAGCGCTTCTCCGCCACCTCGAAGCCGTAGTTCGCCGCCGGGCCCCAGCCGAACTCGAAGGGGATCTTGCAGCGCACCAGCCCCTCAGCGGGCGGTTCCCAGGTGCCGTTGTGCGCGTGCGTGTGCACAACGCGGCCGTTGCGGATGACCTCGACGCGGTCGAGCGCCTCGGTGCACTCGACCGAAGCGCGCAGCGTGAAAGGCCCCTCGCCCTCGATCACCGAGCCCATCGGCGCATCGCCCAGCGCGTAGTCGAGTTTGATGCGATCGCCGGTGACGCCGTAGACGCGCCGCGCCATGAACGCGTCCCAGAGGGATTCGCGGGTAAGCTCCTCGGCCAGCGCCGCCATCAGCCCGATGCCCCAGCGGCCCGCGAAGCCCTGCCCGTTGTCGCCGGAGGCGATGATGCCGAGGCGGTAGCCATGGTCGAGGCCCGCCTGCACGGTGTTCATCGATACCCGCGGGGCCATCGCGCCGTTGCGCACCATCGTGAAGGGCGTGTTGCAGCCCTCCGAGGAGCCATGCACCGAGAACACCTCAGCGAAGGGCGAGACCTCCTCGTCGTAGTGTGCCCAGTCCTTGCCGCGATTCGCGAAGGCGTAGCCGGTGTGGTGGGGGATGGCGATCCCGCCCGCCTCGCGCAGGTTCGCGTAAAGGTCATCGATGTGCAGCGCCAGGTCCAGCGGCGGATCGTCGAAGGGGTAGAAGACGTTGTGATCGCCCCAGCGGGTGCGGTCGCCGGTCCACTCGTAGCCCGCGAAGGTCACGAACTCGCCCGGCGCGTGGTATTCCTTCACCAGCGCGCAGATCATCTCCCAGTCCTTCGCGAAGTAGTCCTTCCAGCCGGCGGTCTCCGAGCGGAAGCCGGTACTCGGATCGACGATGAAGTGCGCCGGATAGTACACTATCGGGAAGAAGTCGAGGTAGTCGCGCGCGCCCTCGAAGGCCCGCCGCACGAAGCGCTCGCAGTCTCCGAGGTCCTCCGGCGGTTCCGCGACGCTGTCCACGCCCTCGGCCTGCAGGCGCATGTGCGCGAGGTTGAACTGAGTGTGCATGTCACCCCAGTAGATGTTGTGAGCCATCGAATCACTCCCATGCCGCGCGACTTCGCCGCGGCATGGTTGAGGGCCTCCAGCATCACGTGCCAGAAGTCAGCGGGGAGCCGACCGGATACGTACCGGGCTATGCACGCCGCGGAGGCGATGGCGGTCCTCCCGCCTTGATGTCGCAAATGTCATCAGAGCCCCCCGGCTGGCGGTGGAAGACACTTCGATACGTCAGGGGCTTCAGGCCAGGGGTGTCAGACGAACTGTAGCGTGATTACGCCAACGACGATGAGTACCGCGCCGATGGCCAGTCTGAGGCTATATCGTTCCTGATAGGCAAACCATCCCACGAGGGTCGAGATGAGGGGGTAGGTCGAGGTGATGATGACCACGCGGGGAGGACCGGCGAGTTGAATCGCCCAGACGAAGAGGGCGTAGGCGGCCGAGAAGCTGATGATGCCGTGGGCCATGAAGCACCAGATGTCGCGGCCGGGCATGTCGAGCAGCTCACGCCACCAGCCCGTAATCAGGGCGATGACCATCCAGGAGAGCAAACCACACCCGAGCATCATCATGTTCGAGGTGATCGGCGGTATTCTTGCGGGCAGCATACCCATGAGGGTCTCTCCCACCGCCCAGAACGTACAGGCGGCGATTGCGAAGGCAATCGAGACCCAGTGCCCGTCGCGCTCGCCACCGGATGAGAGCTTGAATGGCTTGCCCACCATGAGTCCGCCGAGGAAGACGAGCATGGCCGCCCCGAGCAGCGTCCAGCGGAAGACCTCGAGCCCGAGTACGATAGACAGGAAGAAGACGAGGAGGATCTTCACCCGGGTGATCGGTACCGCCACCGAGAGACTGCCTCGCTGAACCGCGAGATAGTAGGCGCCGCATCCCAGGGCGAACTGCACCGTTCCTGTGGCGATGTAAAGCGCGAGTTCCTGATAGCTGAGGGTCACGAGCTTGAGGATGTTGTCGCCCGAGAGCACGAACATGGCGATGGTGCCGGTGGCCATTGAGATCGCGATGCCGAGACGCCCGGAGGTGCGGGCATGCTTGATGGGGATTACCACGAGGCCCCACAGAAGGGCGGCAACGGCGGCAAGCAAGTACGCGAGATGCAGATCGCTCATCATGGAGGCCTCAGCGGCGGCATTACGGGCGACCGCCCGCCGGGGAACGGACTTCCTTTCTTGTGCAAGCGAACAGGAATGCGGCCGCGGGCACCTATGCACGCGGCCGCCTGCAGGTCATGTTCATGAACCCTGACGACTCAGGCCGGCTTCTTCGCCATCTCCACACCGCAGCATTGGAGCGTTACATCCATGCAAGATCCACACTCGCCTGCCTCACACGCCTTGGTCACCGTCAACTCCGCGTCACAGTGATCGCACTGACAGACCAGCACATCGCCTTCCTGCAGTTCCATCTGTCTCCGCCTCCTAATGTGCTATAGCTCCATGCAAGTCTTCTAATTATCAGTTCGTCGAGGGCGGGGCAATCTCCTCGTCATTCATCCCCGCCTCTTCCTTCAACATCTCCATGGTCTGCCTGGCCGGCTCATTGTCCGGATGAAGGGCGAGTTCCATCTCAAGCTCTGCCACGGCCTCGGGGATTCGCCCCTTGCGCCAGTAGGCGATCGCGAGGTTATAGTGTACGTCGCGGAACTCGGGATCGATCTCGAGCGCACGGATGAGCAGGTCGATGGCATCGTCGAGTTCGTCGAGGGCGCTCTTCGTAGCGGCAAGGTTGAGGAGGATACGCGGATCCTCAGGCTTGAGTCCGAGTGCCGCAGTGAACTCGCGTTCCGCCTCCTCGTATTGCTCGGCGCTGTAATGCGCAGCCCCGAGGTTCACGCGGGCGCTGACGTACTCGGGATAGTCCTCCACGAGTTCGGTCAGGGCCGCGATGCCGTCCTCCTCTCGGCCCTCATCGAGTGCCCGGGTTGCCTCCCTGAAGCGACGGCGTTGCTCGCGGTCGGGGTCCTCAGACTTCTTCTTGTGTCTGCCGAATGGCCACATAGGGAATCCTCCCCGCATCAGTCGGCCTGCAGTACGCATTATATGGGCGCGGAGGTTCAGCGTCAATTGTGGATCAGGGGGAGTATGGTTGAGGACGACATGCTGCGAAAGTTGGGCTGAGGCGTCGTCGGCTCAGGAGGAAATTGCCTCCTCCCGGGGGAAGAACTGCCACGTTAGTCCGCTCTGAGACCGCTGATGTCGGCAGGACGGATCGGAGGGCCGGATGTTCTCGAAAGCTCAACAAGCGCAATCTGCAGGGCAGCGGTCTGTGCGCCCAAAGGTCGTCGCGCTCATTGTGGCGGTCACACTGCTGGGGGCTGGACTGCGACTATATCGTCTTGCCGACGATAACCTCTGGTGCGACGAGGGCATCAGTGACCTCGTCTCTCGGCAGAAAACCCCCGCAAGAGTGATGCAGGCGGTGGTGGAACTCGACAATCATCCGCCACTTTACTATCTGCTGCTGCACGGTTGGCGGCGCATTGTCGGCTCATCGGACTTCAGTTTGCGACTGCTCTCCGCACTCCTCGGGACCGCCGCGATTCCGCTCCTCTTCGCAGCCGGACGCGACCTCTTTGATGACACCGCCGGTCTCCTGGCCGCGCTATTGTTAGCAATTTCTCCGGTGGCGCTCCATTATTCGCAGGAGGCGCGGATGTACGCAATGATGATGCCACTTATCGCGGCACTGATCCTGTTTTCGGTGCGAGTATTCCGCAAGAGTGATGCAGTCGCCGTTGCTGGCCTTGTCATTGTGGCGCTGGTACTGCCCGGCACCCACTTCTACGGGGTACCGATGGTGGCGTCCGCCCTGCTTGTGACCGGCTGGAGTCTGTGGAGGCGCCCGGCACTTCGTTCGCGCCTTCGCCTGATCGCGATCATCGCGATTGTAACCATCCTCGCCTGTGTTCCATGGATGCTCGCCGTCATACAGAAGCAGCTTGCCTTCGCGGCCTCACTTCCACACTTTGCTCGGCCGGGTCCAGGATCAGTCGCCGCTGTGTTCGCTCGCTTTCTGACGCCGGTCAGCACAATCAACGCGCGCGGCCTGTTTGCTCTATTGACGGTAGTGGGAGGGGTTGTCCTGCTGCTGGTGGTATCGTGGGAGGTGAATGAAGCTGATGATCAAACGCACCGGGCCAATAGTTCCCGCTTACCGTCTCGTGAGGCTGCCTCGTGGTGTTTATGGTTCATACTCGGAGCGGTGGCGTTGATTGCGGCGGTCGGCTTCGTTGCACCGTTCTGGGTGGGGACACGCGTTGCGGCGGTGATAGCAGTCCCGCTGGCCCTGTTGCTTGGGGCAGCAGTGGCGGGAGCGTGGCGGCATGGCCGGCGATGGCAGGCGGGCCTGCTTGGAGCGCTGTTGATCGCCCAATCGATGGCAAGCGCCTGGGTGATGCACGCAAGACCATGGCGTCCGGACTGGGAGGGCCTGAGCCGTCACCTCGAGGCCCATGAGCGTTCCGACGACATCGTGCTGCTGGTGCACGGTCACTGGACGCGGCCGCTCTTCGATCGCTACTATCGCGGAGTTCTGCCCTCCCATGGAGTCGACCGGGATCTGCACCATCCGGATCTACTGCGCGGAATCATCGACGAGACGCGAGCCCCCGAAGGGAGGATCTGGCTGGTCATGTACCACGAGCGGGAGAGCCCCTTAGCGGAGGTCCTCGGGGAGTTCATGCACGAGGCTTACAAGCAGGATTTCCGCGGCCCGAGGCTCTGGCTGTTCGAACCGGAGGATCTGCGGAGACCCCCGCACACACACTCGTGGCGCGGAGGCCCGTGAACGCTCTACCCCGCTATTGTCCATCTCGCCGGCCGACTTAGACGTGGCAGGTCCAACCACCATCGAGATCGATGATCGAACCGGACATGTAACTTGATGCATCGGAGGCAAGGTACACCGCGAGGCCCTTGATCTCCTCGGCCTCACCTGCGCGGCCCAGCGGGACCTGGTTCTTCATCGTCTGCTTGAAGTCCTCATCCTCCAACTGCTCCGACGTCATGTCGGTGACGAAGGTGCCCGGACAGATCGCGTTGACCCTGATCCCGCGTGATCCGAACTCATATGCGAGAGACTGAGTGAGTTCGATCACACCGCCCTTGGCGACGCAGTAGGCCGCCGACTGCTCGAACGCGCTGTGCCCTGCGATCGAGGCGATATTGATGATGCGTGCCCCTTCCTCGGGCATCTGCGGGATCGTGTGCTTCGCCATCAGGAAGTAACCGGTGAGATCAACCCTCAGGAGGTGATCCCAGTCCTCAAGTGAGGTCTCCAGCACCGGTGTTGGATAGTAGATCCCCGCATTGTTGATCAGTATATGCACCTGACCGAAAGCATCGACAACCTCGCCCACCGCCTCTTCGATGCGCGATTCACTGGTCACATCCACCTCATAGAACTCCGCGCTCACACCGTGCTGCTCAGCGATCTCCTCGCAGATCTCGTGTCCCTCTTCTACCACGTCGAAGATCGCGATTTCCGCGCCGAATTCGGCGAGTCCATGGGCCATGGCAGCGCCCAGCCCCCGCGCGCCTCCGGTGATTAGTGCTGTCCGTCCCGTCAGATCGAACATACCTCATCAACCCCTTGCCTGGCGTCTTGGTCTCCGGAGTACACTTTTCCATGGGTGTAGGGACTCCTGCTCCGATCGCACGATGCGTACTACGTCGCAGTATGCTCTCAGCCGATGCCCGCCCGCTCGAACGCCTCCTCTCGGGCGAGCGAGCCCTCCATCGGACCGCGCTCCGTTGCTGCGGCGGCGCCGCAGGCGTTCGCAAGCTGGCCGCATTCTTCGAGAGTCAGGCCTTCGATCATCCCGACCACGAAACCCGCGTCAAAGCAGTCGCCAGCACCGGTGGGATCGACCGCCTCGACGGAGTAACCGGGCACATCCACCGAAGCTCCACGCGTGATAATCCGGCAGCCCTCCGCGCCGCGTTTGAGTGCAACCGTTTCGACGCCGCGATCGAGGAGTGCCCGGCAGGCGTCCTCTGCGGTGTCGGTGTCGGTCAGGACCTCTGCCTCCGAGGCACTCGGAAGCACCAGCGAGGCCCGTCGCAGGATGGGCTCGCAGACCTGCCGCACTGCTTCCGCGCCGCCGAGAAGCTCCGGGCGTAGATTGGGATCGAGCGAGATACTCGCGCCCCTCTCCCATGCAAGCTCCGCTGCACGGTAGCAGCCCTCGCGCATGCGCTCGCCCGCGGAAAGTGATGAGCCGCAGATATGCAGGCAGCGGCAGTCCTCGAAGTAATCTGCTGGTGGCTCGGGCAATAGGCTCGCCGCGGAGTTACCTATATGAAAGAGAAAGCGCCGATCACCGTTGCTGAAGTAAGTGACGAAGGCACAGCCGGTGGAGAGTTCATCGCTGACCGCGACCCAGTTGGTGTCCACGCCGTGCTCTTCGAAGCGCCGGATGTTCATCCGTCCGAAGTCGTCGTTGCCTACCGCGCCGATGAATCCGGCGCTGCGGCCCAGCAGAGCGCACTGATCGGTGAAGATGGCGGGCGCGCCGGACGGGAACGCGCCCGCGAATACACCAGGTTCATCAAGAGGATCATCCACCTCCATGCGCATGACATCCACAATCAGTTCACCGATAGAGATGATTTCGGGCATCGCAATCCCTCCGAAGTCTCCTGTTCAACAATCACCCGTTTCTTCGGCAGAGACGGGAAGAAGACCTGCGCAAGGTCACGCATTTTCGGCAGATTACGCCGCCGGATCGAGCCCCCGTCGGTGAAAGCTCGAGGCATCCGTCACCTGGCAGGTTAGTCGACATCTCCACGCCTGCACCGTCCCCAACGTCCACCGGTTCGACCAGAATACTGTGGTATTGCTCTCCCGGTTCGACACGCGGTGCGCCACGGCTCGCAGGGTAGCGCACTTCTACTTTGTCCAACCGGACATTATCACTTTGCTCCTACACAGCCAGAATCGGTCAGTTGACACGGCTGCAGATTTATGATAGCGTACAGCCTCCAGCCCCCGGCAACGCGGCCGGGGGTGTTATTCTCGTCTATCGGAAGGGAACGCCGCACTGATGGCACGGTTCAGCAGAGACGATTACGAAGAGCGAGTTGTGCGGGTTGACCGCACGAGGAAGACAGTTAAAGGCGGCCGTATCTCAAGCGCGCGCGTCGTCTGTGCAGTCGGCGACGGTCGCGGTAGCGTCGGTGTCGGCATTGGTAAGGCCCGCGACGTCCCGTCGGCTATCGAGAAGGGGATGAAATTCGCGCGCCAGGAGATGATCCGAGTCCCGCTTGATGGTTACACGATCCCGCACACCATCGAGGCGAAGGTCGGGGGAGCGGTAATCCTGCTCAAGCCCGCCTCCCGTGGAACCGGAATCATCGCCGGTGGCGCGGTGCGACAGATCATAGAAGTGAGCGGGATTCGCGACATCCTCACGAAATCGCTGGGTAGCGGCAACGTGTTCAACCGGGCAATGGCCTGCTTCAAAGCGCTCAATGATCTTTACGATCCGCACGAGATGGCTGCGAGGCGAGAGATGAGCGTCGAAGAGCTTATCGGACGGCAGGTCGTCGATCCCTACGAGGAAGAGGACGCTGAGGCCGAGGCGGAAGCCGAGGAAGAGATCGAATTCGAAGAGGCTCTCGAGGATGAAGCAACCGAGGAAGCGGCTTCCGGAGAGGGCGAGAAAGTAGGACAGAAAGAGTAACCGCCCTGCGCCAGACGTTTTGCGATTGGGGCGCTCATGATTGCTATGAGAGACGGACGTCACGCGGTCCGTCTCTTTTGGTGTCTACCCCAGCCTTGAGCGAACGCGCCCGGCCGATCGGCCGGGCGCGCCAGCCCCATAAGCGGATCCCCTCGCGGGCTATCCTGCCTCGACGACCTGCCCCGTCTGTGCCGCTTCGTAGCAGGCGTCGATGACGCGATGGCTCCAGAGGCCATCTTCCGCCGGCACCGGTGGCTCGGTGTCGTTCTCGATGGCCTGGCAGAAGCCCTCGATCGCGGCTTCATACATATTCACCACAACTGGCTCAATGATCTGCTCAGCGGCTCCCTCCTCACGGGCTTGTTGAGCATCGTAGCCTCCGACCTCCTCTTCAAGAACCGCGCTGATCGACCCGACTGATGACTGACCGATCGTGCCCTGGGTAACGAGGCTGCCCTTGCTGCCGTAAATCTCCAGCATATTCCGGGCGGCCGAGTCCGGGACATTGAAGAGGGTATCAACGATGCCGATCGCCCCGTTCTCGAAGTGAAGCGTCGCTACGGCGGTGTCCTCGGTCTCGTAGTCCTGTACCAGGTTGGCGGTAAAGCATGAGACGCGTTCGACTTTGCTGTCGAAGAGGAACTCCAGCAGATCGATGCAGTGATTTCCCATGTCTATGAGCGAGCCGCCGCCGCCAAGCTCCTGGCTCTGGCGGAATGCACCTTCGATGGGCGGATACCAGCAGGTGAGTTCGGCCCGGCCCATAACCACGCTGCCGAGATCACCCGCCGCTATTATGTCCCTGATGGCCGCGTGGCAGGCGTGGAAGCGCATCATGAAGTTGGTTCCGAACTTGACACCAGCCTCTTCGCATGCCGCGATGCTCGTCTCGCATTCCTGAGTAGTCAATGCAAGCGGCTTCTCGCACAGCACGTGTTTGCCCCACTCCGCCGCAGCCACAGTCTGCTCATGGTGGACATGCGTCGGTGTCGCTATGTACACCGCGTCCACGTCGTCGTGCGCCAGCAACTCCTCCACGGACTCGTACGCTCGGGCCTCGTACCTGGCGGCAATCTCGCTAACACGGTCCTCGGCGATATCCTGCACCGCCACCAGTTCCGCGGACGGCGCGGGGATGATCCCCTCTGGAATTGTGCGCCGGTCCGCAATGCCTCCGCATCCGAGTACTCCCCATCTGACTGCCATCTTTCAACACCTCCGGTCGTAGTTTACGCGCAGATACGTCTCGATAGCCGTTTTCGTCGCCCCGCTGCTCAGAAGTACCTCCAGGGTATTCCGGCGTCGATGAACCTGACAGGAAGCTCACTCAGCTTCGGCCTCAGCAGTCGGGCGAACTCGCGCAGTCCGGGATTCTCAGAGGTGACATGCGCGGTTTCGATCAGCGCGATTCCTGCATCGACCGCCGCCCGGAAACTGTAATCGAGCGCCTCTCCGCATATGATCGCATCAGCGTCAGTCAGCACCGCCTCATCAACTCCACTCCACCGCTGCAGGAGGCCACCGTACATCACGGTCACGCGCCTGACCATGCTCCCGGGATCGCCCGAGACACGTACCTGTGGTAGTCCCAGCGCAAGCTTTGCATGATCGGCAAGCTCAGCGACGGTGATTGGATCCACCGCGTAAGTGCAGCAGTACTGGCTCTCGTACACGTGCTCGGTGAACCCGAGCATCTCTGCACAGGAGTCCATCACCCCGCCGGGCGTACCGTCCCAGTTGGAATGGCAGCGACAAACGACCATCTGATGCGCATCGAGAATCCGCCGCCGCGCGATGTTGTGCGGGCGCTCATCCTCGGGTAGAGTGCGAAACCACCTGGATTCGGTGCGCGAGAAGAATGGTGTCTCGTGACTGAGCACGAAGTTGAGGCCGTCGATCGCCGCCTCGCGCAAGACCGCTACGGTGGGAGTCCACGTGACGGCGACGCCGGTTATATTGGTGTCCGGGTCTCCGTAGAGGATCCCGGTCGGGTCTCCCTCCATCGCATTCTCGCGCGGGGCAATCTCAAGGACAATCTCCTCGACCTCTCTCGCGCTCATCTCTACCATCAATCTCGATCTCCTTGATCTGAGCTTAGCCGCAGCAGCAGTTCCTCATATTCCCATCTTCTCCTGTCCAATCTGCTGCGGGCCGGGAATCATCCCCAGCAGCCCCGCGCCCACGTCCACGAGGCTCCATAAGATCTCCTCAGTTACATCACCGTTGCCCCCGCGCGCCACGTCGTTGCGCAGGGTGCGAAAGGCGTCAAATGCCTCCACGAACTGCCGCGGCACGGCGTTTCGCTCGGCGAGGCGCCGGGCTCCCTCGAGGCCGTCTCCTGCGCCGGTGGTATTCCTCAAGCGGTCCTCCAGCCTGCCCCATACCAGCAGCAGCGCCGCTCTCGGCTCTCCGGTCGCCCGTTCCACGATTATCTCAAGGTCGTCACCGATCCGCTCGCCGCCATCCATGCCCTCGGTGCCGAAGGCGACGCGCGCGTGCTCGACCCGGTAGGCGATTTCGCGCACCCTGCGCGCTACCTCAGATTCGTGCTCAGCCTCGGAGGCATCGCGCGATGCGTGCAGGTCGGCCAGCAGCACGGTCAGTGCATCGCCGTAGAGCACCACTGAGAGGAAGATCAGGAGGACGACCGAGGTAATGTCAACACCTGCTCCCGGGAAGATCATTCTCACGAGGATCAGAAGTAGCGCCACACCACCCAACAATGCCTGGCGGGCGTCGAGTTCCAGCAGTTTATCGGGCTTCATTCGCACACATTGCTCCACTGGCCCGTCATCGGTCGGAACGGTTTCGTCGCGTCCTGATGCGTCGCCCTATAACCGTTTCCTCCCGCAACTTCGCCTATCCGTCATATTCGCGTCGATCGGATGCTACGCCTGCACGGGGTCGTCCGTGCCACCTCGCTGTCCAATGTATCGGAAGTACCAGTTGGGCGTGCGCAGCAGATTGGTGTCCAGCCAGGCCATCACGGCCGACTTGCGGTCCTTGTATCGGCGCAGGAGACGGCGTTCGATGCCTTCTGCGGCCAGCCTCTGCTCGAATGCCTCTATATCGAGGCCGCCCGGGACATGGTAGTCAATCAGCGCACCGTCGGCGACCGCGTGCTTTGGCACCGACAGACGAACGATCGCACGGTGGACAAGCTGCGGCAGGCGGAAGAGATCGTCGAGCAGCTTCAGCACGCGCATCGCCGGGGCCTTGAGGGGTACGGTGGGTGGCAGCGGCTCCTGCGTCACGTAGAGGCAGCCTCCCTCGTTTAGCCGCCGCGCGGCGTCTCCCAGTATCTCCAGGCCACCCGGGAGATGGTGCAGCACCGATGAGAACGCGATTAGGTCGAACTGCTCATCTCCTCTCGCCAGGAATTGCTCTGCATCGCAGACAGCCGGTGTCAGATCGCCCATCTCCGCGGGCAGGCGCTGATGACGATCCGCGAGCACGCGCAGCATCTCGCGGGAGCAGTCAACCGCGGTCACATTCCAGCCACGCCGCGCGAAAGCCAGAGCGAGTCGCCCCGTGCCCGCGCCTACGTCCACCGCCCTCACCTGTTGCCCTGCGAGCAGGTCCTCAAGCTCGGACAGGTCGCGGCGCAGCAGATAGCGCTCGTAGAGGTGGCTCAGGTTCGGATGCGAGCACTCGTAGAGCGCGACATTGCGGTCGTGGTGTTCGATATTGGCGCGCAGGATGCGCCGCCCGAGGTTCGCCCTCGAAGTGTCATCATCGCTCTGGATCGGTGCGTCTTCCGGGTGCTCGTCAGTCATCAGAAGTCGATCTTCGGCGCGACCGGCTTTCCCTCGCGAGAGGACTCGATGGCCGCCCAGCCGATTGCCACCGTCCGCGCGCCGGAGACACCGTCGCTCTCGATCTCCTCATCATTGCGAATTGCGTTTGCGAGCACCTGAAACTCCGCGGCAAGGCCTTTCGCCTCGCGTCCGGCGGGCATATCCATCCACTTATGCCGGTCGATCTGTCGCAGGCAGATCTTCGCCGTGTCCGTCGTGTTGGTGGCGATGACCGTTCCGTTGGTGCCCCAGACGTGCAGGTCGATGTTGTAAGGATGCGCGCAGCCGAAGGAGCCGACCACGATCCCTACAGCGCCGGAATGGAACTTGAGGTTGATGTTGAAGTGATCGTCGGTCTCAAGCACCGGAATATTGAAGTGGTTGCTGTAGCAGGAGACCTCGTCGACTTCGCCGCCCATCCAGCGGGCGAGGTCGATGCCGTGGCAGCCTCCGCCGATAAGCTGATGGCGAAGCTCCGGATCGAAGCGCCATTCGTTCCAGCCCGGGATGTTCTCGTAGTTGTGTATGTAGCTGGTGTAGAGATTGTACACCTCGCCGAGCGTGCCGTCCTGCGTCCAGCCCTTGATCTGCTGGAAGTGGCTGTAGAATCTGGCGACATGTGCAGTCATCAGCTTGACGCCGGCCGCGCGCTGGGCGTCGATCATTCTCTGGCACTCGTCCACGGTGCGCGCCAGCGGCTTCTCCATCATCACGTGCTTGCCGCCGTCAAATGCCGCCTCAGCCATCTCAAGATGCACGTAGTCTGGCGCGGCCACCGAGACAATGTCCACATCATCGTGGGCGCAGAGGTCCTCGTATTCTGTGGTGCCAAACGGTATGTCAAACTCATCCTGCAGCGAGCGGACGAGGTCCTCCTCGAGATCACAGACCGCCGTGATCTTCAGGCCGGGTACGTTCGCGATCTGGCGAAGCTGACCGGCCCCCATATGCAGACCGATTATTCCTACGCCGAGTGTGTCGGGCATGGTTACTATCCTCCCATTTTCTGTGCACTGCAAGCGCGATGTTACATTACCGCGCCCCGTAGTCTCTCGCGGGCGAGTTGCATGGTGGGCTATCACCTGGCGCGATTGGTGTAATCGCCCCGACACGCACCTCTACCGCTCCCCGAGGTACTTCTCCACGTTCATCAACACGCCCTGCTCCCCGCCCTCGACCGCGGCGGCGATCGCCTGCATGGGCCTCAGGGCCTCGCGACCGTGTGTCATCGGCTGCTTCCCGTCGAGGATGCACTCGATGAAGTGCGCGATCTGCCCCTGCATGTCCTTCGCGCCGCCGAACAGGTCCATGTGGTCCTCGCGCGAGGGGTCGAACTCCCAGACCAGGTTCATCCCGTCCTCGTCGCTCTTCCACAGTTCGCGCCTGCCGTCGGTGTGATAGATCAGTCGCGCCGAAGCCTCCTTGCCGTAGATCTCCAGCCTGATCCCCTGCATCCGGTGCGGGGTCGCCCAGCTTTCCACGTAGGAGCTTACCGCGCCGTTCTCGTGGCGCATCACCATGCACTCGGTGTCATCGCCACCGGGGATCACGTCGCCGAGGGTGAAGCGGTTACCGATCGCCAGCGCGTCGGTGATCGGGCCGACGTTCCACTGAAGCTGATCGACGTAGTGGCAGCCGTGGCTCATCAGCGCGCCCATCGGGAACTCTTCTACGGTCTTGCGCCACGGATGTACGTTCTCCGGCGCCATGAACATCGTGGTGGAGCAGAACGCCTGGTGGATCAGCCCGAACTCGCCGCTCTCGCACATGTCGTGCAGCTTCTGGAACTCCGGGCGGTATCGGAGCACGAATGCGACCATGAAGATCACGCCCGCCTCATCGGTGGCCTCGATCATCGTCTCCGCCTCGTCGAGAGTGCGCGCCATGATCTTCTCACACAGCACATGCTTGCCGGCCTCCGCGGCCATGATCGTCTGCGGCGCGTGCAGGTGAACAGGAGTGCAGATGTCCACCGCATCGACCTCGTCGAGCACCGCCTCCATGTCGGTATGCCACTCGCAGCCGACCGCTTCGGCCTTCTCCTTCGCGCGCTCCTCGTCGATGTCCACGCAGTAGACGATCTCCGAGCGCGGTTCCGCCATGTGCCCGTTGATATGCGCGCGGGAGATCCCACCACAGCCGATTATCGCGACTCGCACCCTGTCCATCTTCAGTTGCCTCCGATTCTGTGCCTATCACTCGGGTGTCACGGGATTGCGGATATGCTGAATGCAGTCCTCCTCTCGCACGAGAATCGGCAGAAGATCATGCAGGCAAGGACCGCAGATTCCGCGTTGCGTCGAAGGTCGCCCATGACAGGTCGCACCTCTGCGCGCCATTTCACAGGCGGACAGCCGGGGACCTCCTTCAGCGATGGAATGAGCAGAACAGGATCTGCTGCTCTCTTAGCGCTCCATCAACGGCACGGCGGTGCGCGGCATTCAGACCACACTTCAAAGATGAGATGACGTTGCGCAGGTATTGATTCCTTGTGCAGCGAAATGCCTACTGAGCGCGCAGAACTGCGCAGCGGCGTGGATCGGAGGCCGGTGGCCGGTGAGCGGGCGTAAGATGGGGCCCAACTCAATTCTGCTCATGCACGCGCAGAAGGCCGCATTCGGCGGCGGAAATTTGGCCGCCGAACCGGCCTCGATTCGTGGTGCGGAGACCATCCCTCAGCAACGCCTCTATCAGGAGCATTATGAACGCCTCGGTGACCTTTACAGGGAGATGACCACCTGGTCGCAGGCGGCGGTGGGTTTCTTTGGCAGCGATGATCCGAAGGATGCCGCTGAGTACCAGGCGAAGGCGCATGCCGCCTATGATGTGCTGCTCGGGCTTCACGTGGCAACCGATATCGTCACACCGGGCGTCTGCACACTTGAGAAGCTGTCGCGCTACGAACTGGTGGTACTGCCGGATCTGCGCTTCCTCACGGATGAGCACCTGGATGCTCTGCGCATATTCCACGCGGGTGGCCGACGACTGCTGGTCTTCGGAGACCGGGAGGACTGCACCGGACAGGTTCGGGAGACCTCTGAGAATCCGCTGGCCAGGCTCTCTGAGGGGCCGCTCGATCCTGAGATCATCAGGCGTACGGTCGCTGATATGACGGATGAGATACGCCCGCTGCTGCACCTGCCCGCCTCAGTCGATAGGAAGCACGCCGTTGCTATCAAAGCGGCGGCATGGGTGGATGATCCTGCCGGCCCCTCTCGAGTGATCGTCCATCTGGTTAACTTCAACGTCGATCCTGAAGCTGATGAATACCGCGTTGCGCGGGTGAAGGCAGGCCTGGTTACCGTGCCGTTTCCGGACAGCGACACTACCTGCCGCGTTATTCGGGTGGATGATCGACGGGAGGAGCGCGTCTCCGCGGTCGTCGATGACGATCATGTCAGGACGGAAGTCACGGACCTCGGCATACATACGATCGTGGTATTCAAACGCGATCATCCGGGGGATGACGCGATCGGCTGAGGGACACAGTTATGCCCCGATCCTTCTATTCGCGTGTGCAGATGTATGACGTGACGCGCGTGGCCAGTCCTTCTTGTGGCATTTCGGCTCAGCCGCCGCACTCCATCTTCCATCGGCTTTGCAGGTATCCCACGCCATGTCGCGAAGAGGTTCGCAAAGCAATCGCCCAAGATCCCGCAGACACCCGGCGGTCACTTAACCGCCGGACAGCCCGACTCTGAGGAGAGGGAGATCCGAAGATGGCTGAGGCAAAGAAGCTCGGCAGCGACAACCTGATGGAAAGCTCGATTCCGGTCATCGGCGTGTGCGCGACCGGTGATCCGCGCATCGATGAGGAGAGCCGCATCCGCGCGCAGAACATCATCAGCATGACCGCAGACATCCTCGCCGACCGGGTGCAGATGCCCGACGGCACGCAGGTCCCGGTGGTGTACTCCGACGTGCTGATCGACGGTGAGCCGCAGGCGGATACGGTCGCGCGGCAGTTCAAGGACGCGGGTGTGAATGTCATCGTCTGCGTGCCGGATACGTGGGCATTCCCACAGCTCTCGCTGATCTCGCTGATCCAGCAGTTCCCCGAAGACACGCCGCTGAACCTCACCTGCGGCAACTCCGGCCCGAAGCCCGGCGTGGTCTTCGTGCACGCCGCCTCCGGTGCGATCTCCCAGTACGGGCGGCTCGTGCACATCAACGTCGGCACCTGGCCGGACGAGGGCCTCGAGCCGGAGATGACCGACGAGACCGCCGATGACCTCGTGGACTGGGTGTACGCGGCGGTGGCGCGGCAGGCGATGAAGGGCCGACGCGTGGTCATCTTCGGCCATGACTCGATGGGCATGGAGACCGCGCTGCAGCACATCATCCCCACGCGCGATGTCTTCGGGCTTGAGATCACTCGCCTCGACATGAAGCTGCTCTCGGACATGGTCAGCAAGGGCGCATACGACGCCGACGAGCACGCCGCACTGCGGGCGTGGGTAGATGAGAAGGTCGGCAATCGGCTGGAACTGGTCGAAGACGCGGATTCCGAGCGCTTCGACCAGTCGCTGGCGATGTATCTTATCGTGCGTGATCTGATGGACGACCTTGGCGCGATCGGCGGCGGCTTCATGAGCCAGCTTGAGTGGGGCTCGGACCCGCGCGGCATTCCGCTGCCCGTGGCCGACGCGATGGAGTCGCTGTTCAACTCGACCTTCGATCACAACGGGCCGAAGGCTCCGATCCCCTACGCGACCGAGGCGGACATGCAGGGGCTGCTCACGATGCTGCCCTTCACCTACCTCACCGGCGGGAATCCGCCGCTGTTCATGGACTTCCGCAAGGTCTGGGAGCCGTGGGAGATCCAGCGTCTCGCCGACGAGATGGGCGTGGAGTACGCGGGCGACGAGATCTGGGCGGAGCGCGGCTTCGTGGATGGCGACAACTCCGGCAGCGCGTCCTTCGACTGGGCGGGGATGCCCGGCGAGGACGCGGACACGCTCATGTCGCGCGTGTCGATGCCGCTCGCCGATCCGGGTTACTTCCCCGGCGGCGGCAACTCGGTGACCTTCGTCTCACCCGGCGGGATCGAGGGGATCGCCGGGCGACTCGCTTACAGCGCGCTGAGCAATACCTTCTCGATGATCTGGGACGAGGCGCAGACGGTCGATCTGCCCGAGACGCTCTCGGACGCGGTCTGTCAGACCTCGACGGAGACGTGGCCGCACACCTTCGTGACGCCGAAGTACGCGACGATGGTAGAGTACAAGCAGTTCGCGCCGGCGAATCACTTCCACATGACGTGGGGGCTGACACCCGCCCGACTGCAGTACTGGATGGACCTTGCGAACGTGCTGTCGGCGACGCCGTGGGAGGCGCGGCCGGGCTTCATCGAGGGCACCGACCGCCCGCAACCGCTGCTCTACGTCATCAACGGCGGCGAGGATCAGACGAAGCTGATGCTGGCGAGGCGGTAGGCGTGGCGGTGTGCCGGCACGGGTCACGGGCCACCCGGGGATCAGCACCGGGGCCGTCGGCGATGCGTCTTCTGATCGCAGCGGTGCTTGTTGCCGGATTGCCCTGCCTTAAACTGACCGGCTGTGGGCCACCCGGGAGCGTGCAGGAGGCGGTCAAGAGGGGGAGCCTCTCCGAGGTGCAGAGCCTGCTGGCGCGCGGGGCCGACGTGCATTCAGCAGACGAGCATGGGCGCACCCCGCTGCACGAGGCGGCAATGCTCGGGCAGCACGAGACCGTGGCCCTGCTGCTGGATCACGGTGCGCGCGTGAATGCGAGGGATGATCTCTGCTGGACGCCGCTGCATCTTGCGGCCGTGTTGGGGCATACCGAAGCGGCCGCGATACTGATCGATCGCGGAGCGGACGTGAAGGTCCGGACCTACGACGGGCTGACGCCTCTGCATGTGGCCGCCATGCTGGGCCGGTCTGAGACTGCGGCCCTGCTGCTCGATCACGGAGCGCGAGTCGGCGCGCGCAACGAGGATGGCCGGACACCGCTGCACAATGCGGCCGAACGCGGCCAGACCGCGACGGCCGCTCTTCTGCTGGACCGGGGTGCCGAGTTGGACGCGGCGGGCAGGCTGTCGCACGGCACGCCCCTGCATGCGGCCGCGCGCAACGGCATGCATGAGACCGCGGCTTTGCTGCTTGAGCGCGGGGCGGATGTGAACGCCAGGGGACAGGATGAGAACACGCCGCTGCACATCAGGCGGGTCCTCGGCAGCACCCAGTTCACTGGCTTGCTGCTGCAGCACGGAGCCGACCCCGACGCAAGGAACGTCTTCGGTGAAACGCCTCTGCACTCTGCGGCCTGGAACGGGCTGCCGGAGGCCTGCGCCCTGCTGCTGGAGCACGGGGCGGATGTCAATGCGAGGCGCGAGGACGGCGCAACACCGCTGCGGCTGGCGCTGGAGCGGGACCATGCTGAGCCCGCCGAGGTGCTGCGGCGGCATGGCGGGAAACTGTGACGGTGGCGAGGATCAGAGGAAGCTGATTCCGGCAAGGCGGTGACCGAGAGAGTAAGGGAGGCGTGTTTCGAGGCGCGCCTCTCTGTGATCCTTTGCGATTACTGCTGATCTGACGCGGATGCCGTCGTGCCCCAGGTTCAGTGACCGCCGACAGGCACTGTCCACCGGGGTCTATCTGTCGGTGGCGGAGTGAGGACTGAGGGCATTATCCAGTCCTTTCGCTGGTGCTGCCGAAGCGCTTCCGGCGATTTTACACCACGATCGGTGGCTGACTGAGATAGACCTGTGAGCCCCAGTCGACGTCTTCCGGCAGCAGGAAGCAGCCCCCTGCGGCGGAGACTACGCCCTGCCCCTCCATCGCGTCGAGGTATGCCCTCTGCAATGACGTGTCGCGAGGAGCCTTCGACAGGTCCTCAGGCGGCTCCGGACGTGCTCCTCCGTAGCGCATGATTCCTCCGAACAGGCCCGAGTACAGGCTGTCCTCACGGAGGCCCACCGGGAAGAGATAGACCTCGCGCTGAAACCGCACCATGTTTGACTGAGACGGCGCAAGTTCCTGGATGGCGGTGTCGAGGATCCACGAGGCGCAGGTGAATGCGCTGAAATCGTAGTTGGGGAAGTGCCTCGGGAAGAACTCCAGCGCCTGCTCGAAAGCCGCGCCGCACTGATCGTAGTCCATCGACTCGCCACCGGGGATGTGTATTGCGAGCACTGGATCGCCCGGAGCCAGCTCCTGCTTCCATTCATCCAGGGGAAGCGTGATCTGATCGGGAAGAGCCCTGCCCTCCGGTACAATGGGGTTGCCTGCGGCCACCCCATCCTCGACGGAAAGCTGCGCCTCCCACGATCCCCCAGGGTCATCGACATCACGCAGAATCTGGCCGTCAGGACGGTAACGCACTCCGTCCTCAGAGAGTGCGACCACCTGTCCGGTCTCGCTGCTGCGGAATACCCGAATCCGATAGTGAGAGTCTCGGAATTGAAACTGCAAACGGGCGAGGCGGTAGATCTCCCCGCGGTAGTGGTTCATCAGCCACGCGACAAGATAGGGAAGCACCTCCGGGAAGCCCTGGACCTCAGAGGTGGTACGCAGATAGAGTTCTATCTGCGAGAGCGTGTCGGCTACAACCTGGTCGGGGATCTCGTGCCTGCGGTGGATGGCCCTCATCTTCCCATGCCCGGCGATCAATGAGATGAGGTAGAGCAGGGCTCCTGTCTCCCCCAGTGGGTCAACGAGCCGCGGCCATGAGCGGACACGCTCGAAGCTGAAATCGTCGGTCTCGTGCATCCACCAGTACGCGTGCCAGGCGAGGGCGGATGCTGCGGGCTTCCGACCGATCTCCTCCGCGGCGGCGACGATGTCGCCGAGGAACACCTCCGGTATGCGCGCAATCTCAGATGCTTCGCGCACGGCCTCGGGTTCGAGAAAGGACGGGGTGCCTTCGGGCGCCCCTGCCCGCGCCTCGTCCCAATCCTCTTCGAACGCCTCGACGCTGTCACCTATCTGCAGGTCTTCCACAACACGGTCAAGGTGCATGAGAATCACTCAGTCCTGTTCGCGTTCAATGCTGCCGGCGAGGGGCTCTTCTCCACGAGACACAACGTGTCCTGCATTGAACCCGAACTGCTTCACGGCGGCAAGCAAGGTTTGATGAGAGAAGGTTTATGGGTAATAGATGCGCAAGGATAGAGGAGGTAAATTGCGGTAATTGAAGAGCATTTCGTAATGCTGTCGGGGAGTGCTACTATGTCGTAGAGAGGCGATGCTGCATGAGTAACAAGGGTTTTACTCTCATCGAGTTACTGGTGGTGATCGCGATCATCGCGATTCTCGCGGCGATACTCTTCCCGGTGTTCGCTCGAGCCCGCGAGAGGGCGCGGCAGACGAGTTGTCAGAGTAATCTCAGACAGATTGCTCTGGCGACGATCATGTACGCCCAGGACTACAACGAGATGCTTCCGCCGATCCTGCTGCAGTCCGGTGAGAATCTGTATGCGGTCAACGAGACTCTGATGCCCTACATGCGTAACGATCAACTCTGGATCTGCCCGAGCGACGGCGTGGGGGAGGTCGAAACCACCGAGGTTGGGGCAGCCATGGACATCAGCTACAGCGGCAACACCGCGACTATGCGATGGGTGTTGCCCGCGTACGGGTTGACCGACCCGCCACTGTCGATCGGTGCGGTGCGCCGGCCGAGTGAGACAGCCCTGTTCTGGGATGCGCGTTCCGAAGGGACTTCGTTCCCGGATGACTTCGCTCTGCTCGTGACCTACAGGCACAATGAGATGGCGAACGTCTCATATCACGATGGCAGCGCCCGCGTGGTGACGGATGCGGGAGACAATCTAAGCGGCAATCCATGATAGCCGGGCTAACGTGTCTCGGACGGTTTCGGGCTTGAACATCAATCGCGGGCTGTCTGCTTCAGGGACAGTCCGCCTCGCTTTGTGGCGGGCATTCGCCGCTGCAGAAGGATTTCGGGATCATCATGGGCAAAACCAGTACACTGATTTTCGTTCCAGGACTGTCGGCGATGGCAGCAGCCGGTCGTGGAGGTGCCCCATGAAGCCGCGCAACGTGGTCATGTTCATCACTGACGGACACCCGAAGCGCCTGCTCGGCTGCTACGGTAACGATATGCTGGACACGCCGCAGATAGACGAATTCGCAGAGTCGGGCGTTCGCTTTGAGCGGGCCTTTTGCGCGCATTCGGTCTGCATGCCCACGCGGGCATCGATATACACGGGACGCTATCCGCACATACACGGGGTCTGGGCCAATGGAGTGCGGCTGCCGGACGACGAGGTCACCCTTCCGGAGGTGCTCTCCCGGGCCGGTTACGCCACCGGAGCGAGCGGGAAGATCCACTTCGAACCACAACAGGCCTTCGCCGGCGATACCGTGCCGATAATGGAGGAGCCATACTACGGCTTCGGCGAGGTACAGATTAGCGAAAACCTCCTCGGCGAGGCGTATCTCGCTTTCATCGACAGCGAGTACCCGGAGTTAGCCGAGCGCGCGCGTCGACGGAAATGCGTTCCTGAGGAGGCGCATGAGCTTCGCTGGATTACCGATCGAGCTATCGACTTTATTATCAGGCAGGCCGAGAGCGATACGCAGTTCTTCTGCCACTGCTCCTTCCACGAACTCTCGCCACCTTGCCATCCGCCCGAGGGATGGGCGGGATATTACGATCCCGCAGAGATGCCCATACCCGAGTTACGTGCCGACGATCTCGCGAAGAAGCCCGATTGGTACCGAGAGTGCTACGAGGGCTACCTCGCGAGTGGCAGACAGCCTGATGAACCCACTCTGCGTCGCTCGATAGCAAGCTGCTACGATCAGATGCGCTTCATCGACCATGAGTTCGGCCGCCTTCTTAGCGTACTGAAGGAACAGGGGATCGCTGACGACACACTGGTCATCCTGGTCGCCGACCACGGGCTATCACTCAACGATCACTTTCAGTGGCGCCACGGACCGTTCCTCTTCGACGAGGTCACGAATATCCCAATGATTGCGCGCCTTCCCGGAGGTGCATCGGGAGAGGTGCGTGAGGAACTGGTCGAGAGTGTTGACCTGATGCCAACGATTCTCGACGTCGTTGGCGTGGCGCAGCCGGCGGGAGTACAGGGGCGGTCGATCGCGCCCATTCTCCACGGGGAGGCCGGCGCGCGGGGCCGCGGTTCGGTGCTGCTGCAGGAGCGGGAGGCTCCCGATCTCGCCGCTCGTGGCCTCGATCCCGCGCGGATCACGCAGTGGGCGGTGCGCACCCATGACTGGAAGCTCATACACTATCCGGGTGAGAGCTTCGGCGAACTCTACGACCTGCGCAACGATCCCGCCGAGTTCGATAATCTGTGGGCCGATCCAGAATACTCGCATCGGCGTGTCGAATTGCAGCGTCTCCTGCTCGATCGCATTGCGGCATCGCGCGATCCTCTGCCTGAGCGTTTCTTCTCCTGGTGACTCGACCGTCACGCTCCACAGCCACCGCTTGACGGTTGCCCGCTGATTGCTCAGTGAAGATAGTCCTCCACCGTTCTTCATCTGCGATGCACCACTGCTTCCATCCGTCTTACATGCGACGCAGTGGCTCTGTTGCTGAGACGAATCCCAACTGCAACATGGAATCCCCTTGACAACGAGTCAATTATGGATTAGACTAGTCCAGAATAGAAATGGAACTGATCAAGCGAAACACGGAATACGGGCTCAGAGCACTGCTGCACATGATCGGCGGGAAAGAGTCGGATACTTTCACCGCCGAGGAACTCGCAGATGCGGCCGACACCAGCACGGACTTCATGCATAAGATCATGCGGGCGCTCCGCGATGTTGGGATCGTAAGCAGTAAGACCGGGCCATCCGGTGGCTTTCAGCTCGACCGAGATCCGTCGGGGGTCAGCGTGCTGGAGATATTGGAGGCCGTTCAGGGGCCTTTCAGAGTCAATCAATGCGTGATTGGACTTGACATCTGTCCGACGAGCGAAGGCTGTCCACTTCGTCCCACATGGCTCGAAGTGCAGAAGACGCTGGAGGAGAACTTAGGGGCGATCAGCCTCAAACAGATTGCGGATCGCGCGTGTTAGAGCGGAGAGGATGACGATCGCGAAGACAAAGACAGTCAGAAAGATCGTAACGATAGATGAGGAACGGTGTAATGGATGCGGCCTTTGCGTGCCCGCCTGTGACGAAGGGGCGATTCAGATCATCAACGGGAAAGCGAAGCTTATTGCGGAGAACCTCTGTGACGGCCTGGGTGACTGCCTCGGTGAGTGTCCGCAGGGAGCGATCAGCATCGTGGAGCGCGAGGCCGAGGAGTTTGATGAAGCGGCGGTGGAGGAGCGTCTGTGTGAACTCGGAGCAGGTGACGCTCATGGACACGCTGCAGGAGGATGTCCGGGCGCCGCTGCGATGGGGCTCGGCGCATCCTCCGAGGCAAGGGAAGCAGTGGAGGGAGAGGCGCAGCCCTCACAGCTTGGCAACTGGCCACTTCAGCTTGCGCTCGTTCCGGTGCATGCGCCGTGGCTCGATGGAGCGGACCTGCTCATCGCGGCTGACTGTGCACCCTTTGCGCTGGGATCATTCCATTCGGATCTGCTGGCGGGCAAGCAGGTGATCATCGGGTGCCCGAAGCTCGACGATGTTGAACCCTATCTGCACAAGCTTACCGAGATATTCAGAACCCGCGAGATCGAGCGCGTGACCGTCGCGCGAATGGGAGTGCCCTGCTGCGCCGGGCTCTCCACAGTTGTGCAGCGCGCACTGCAGTTGGCGGACAGCAACATACCTTATGAGGAAGTGATAGTGAAGATCGGAGGATAATGCCGCGAAGGCAGCACTTGCCGGAGGTTTCGGCAGGACAGTCAGGCAGGGTGTTGAAGACTAACCTAAGATGTACAGTTAGGAATGGATTCGGGAGGTTGAGGTAGGATGGCGGACACGGTCAGCAGGCACGATTCTGTGAATCAGCAGTATGACGTGATGATGGCGGATGAATCGACCAATGTAGCAGATCGCTTCGAGGCACAGGGCAAACGTTGCCCATTCTGCGAGTCCGGTCTGCGCTGCTCGCTGTGCAGCCAGGGACCGTGTCGGATTACGCCGAAGGCTCCGCGTGGGGTCTGCGGGATAGACGGCGCGGGTATGGTCATGCGCAAGGTTATGCATCTCAATCAGATGGGCCTCGCGGCATATTCCCATCACACCAAAGAGGTAGCGAGGACCCTGATCGCGACAGGTGAGGGTAAGACACCATTCGGCATTGCAGACGAGGCAAAGCTGGAGATGCTGGCAGCGGTGCTCGGTATCGAGGAGGACGACGTCAACCGGCGCGCGGTGGCGGTAGGACAGGGCATAATCGACTCGCTCTCGCAGCCCTTCGAGGAGGAATCGATCTGGGTTGAGGCGCTGGCGCCGGAGAGTCGCAAGCAATTGTGGCGTGAACTCGGCATATTCCCCGGCGGCCCCCTGTACGAGTTGCAGAACGCGGTCACCCGTGGGATGACAAACATCGATGGAGACTACGTCTCACTGGCAAAGACCTCGCTGCGCATGGGCATCGCAACCTTCTACGGAGTGCAGGTGCCGCTGGAGCTTGGACAGGACGCGCTCTTCGGCACTCCGGTGCCGCACACGTCGCACGTTGACCTTGGGGTGCTCGATCCCGAATACGTGAATATACTCCCCAACGGGCACGAGCCGTTTATCGGCTTCGCGCTGGTGAAGGCTGCTGAGTCTGAGGAGGTGCAGCAGCGCGCCAGGGATGCGGGTGCAAACGGCCTCCGCATCGTAGGCTCGATCGAGACCGGACAGGAGATGATGCAGCGGCTTGAGGAGAGCGACGTCTTCGTGGGAATGACCGGGAACTGGATCTGCGAGGAGTATGCGATCGCCACCGGGGCAGTCGATGTCTTCGCAATGGACATGAACTGCTCGGTACCTTCATTGGGTGAGATCGCCGATCGGTACAATACGAAACTGGTAGCGGTCTCCGAGTTGATCGGAGTGCCGGGGACCCATGAGCGCGTGGAGTACGATCCCGAGAAGGTCGTCGAGCAGGCGGAGCAGGTCATCGACATTGCGATCGACAACTTCAGGGAGCGCAGTCACGCGGAGAGCAACCCCGTGGAACGCCGGCAGGAGATCATGACCGGCTTCTCCACCGAGGCGGTGCTCGAAGCGCTCGGCGGAACGCTCGATCCGCTGCTCGAAGCGGTGAAGGGAGGCGCAATCCGGGGCATAGTGGCAATGGTCAGTTGCACCACGCTAAAGAACGGCGCTCAGGACAGCCTGACCACCGCGGTAGTCGAAGAGCTTATCAAGCGCGACATACTCGTGCTTTCAGCAGGCTGCGGCAACGGAGCCACGCAGGTGGCGGGCCTCAACTCACTGCAGGCACAGGAGCTTGCGGGGGAAGGGCTTCGCGGAGTATGCGAGGCGCTTGGCGTCCCGCCCGTGCTCAGTTTCGGCACATGCACGGACTGTGGGCGCATCGCGCTGCTGGTCGGCGCCGTCTCTGATGCGCTCGGTGTTGACCCGAGCGATCTCCCGATTGCGGTGACCGCTCCCGAGTACATGGAGCAGAAGGCAACGATCGACGCGCTCGGCGCACTGGCGCTGGGGCTTTACACCCATGTCTCGCCCGCCCCGCCCGTGACCGGCTCACCTGAGGTCGTGAAGCTGCTCACCGAGGACCTCGAGGAGATCACCGGGGGCAAGATCGCGATCGGCGAGGACCCGGTCGCGGTGGCTGAGGACATCGCCGCGCACATCGACAAAAAGCGCGCCGGCCTCGGCATCTGAGGGCAAATGTGATCTCCTCG
>PXBW01000362.1 GCA_003566775.1 candidate division WS1 bacterium | reverse complement strand
GCCCAGGCCGCAGACGAACGCGCCGATCAGCGCCACAGACTTTGACGGCGACAGGCGTGTCCTGCTGGGATACGCGGATGGCTCCATCCGGCTGTACCACATCGCGACCGGCGAGACGCGCGAGTTGAGGCCCAGTCCCGAGCATTGGATCCCGCCGATGCTCAGTTCGCTCTCGTCACCGCCCAACCCGACGGTGACCCATGTCGAGCTGCGGGGCAATCTCGCCGC
Source organism: candidate division WS1 bacterium (assembly GCA_003566775.1). GTDB lineage: Bacteria > Armatimonadota > Zipacnadia > Zipacnadales > UBA5352 > UBA5352. The sequence goes on along the minus strand of PXBW01000362.1, from coordinate 7,664 downwards.
CGCGGTCGGTAATGAGATCGGATGCTTCGTCTGGGACGCGGAGAGCGGGGAGTTACTGGCTCGACCGCTGGATCCCGAAGACTCCGAGCGACGGGGTAGGGCTTCGACCCTCGCACTGTCGCCGGACGGCCGTTCCGTCGCCTTCGCCACTCAATCGGACATACGCGAATGGAGTATCGTCGAGAGAGCCGCCAATGTCCTCGTCCGACACCGGCAACCCGAGTTCCCGACGCTTGAAGTACCCAGGCATGGACTCCCGGACATGGCGGGCATGCCCTGGTACGACAGCTGGCACCGGCCCTCGCAGGTGTTCGATCTGCGCTACACCGACGACGGCGCGCTCATGGCCGCGGGCACTTTCAGCGGCGTCTCGTGGCTGTGGCGCGAACGTGCAGACGAGCGCCCCCAGGGCTTAGCCCCAGGTCCATTCTTCCAGGAGGCGGTGCCGCTGGCCGCCCGGTTTGATGCCGAGGATGGGCTGGTAGTGTGGACGCGCGGGATCACTCCAAAGAGTACGTTCGCATTCCCACCGGGAAGCGCTGACAACCCGATGTGGCTTCACCTCGAGGATGAAGGTATGCGCCGGATACTGCGCTGGGCATACCCGGGCCCACCTCGGGAAGAGAGCACTGTCTTCGCTTTCTCGCATGAGGCCGTGTCGGTCATTCCCCACAGTGATCGGATTGTGACGACCGTTGGGACATGGGGCCATCCACTTGGTGTCTGGAGCGCGCTGGACGGCACAGAAGTGGCTCTGCTGGAGGGAGCGCCTGCCTGGCCGGAGAACCTCGACGCCGAGGCAGTGGCGGCGTTGCGACGACCTTCCTACTGGACGCACACCGCGTTTGACGAGGCCGGTAACCTGATGGCACTCGCCCGCCGCCATGAGGTCCGTCTGATCTCCCTGCCGGACAAAGCCGAGGTGCGCACGTTCACACACGAGGAAGAGAGCCTTGATCCGTTGCGGGCCCTGGCACTCAGCGCCGACGGATCGCGCCTGGCGGTACACCACGGCAAGGTCCTGATCATCGACGTCGCGTCGGGCGAAGAGGGCGCGCGTCTTCCGGCCGATCATGGCATCATAACCTCGAATATGATCGCCCTCAGCCCTTCGGGAGATCGCCTCGCCGTCGGAGGCATGGGCGTCACTATCTACGATGCTAACTCGGGCGAGAGGCTCGGGTTCGGCCCTGCTTCACATGGCAACGCGCAGAGCATACGGTTCAGCCCTGGCGGCGAACTGGTCGCCGCCGGCTATCACGATGGCACGGTTGTGCTGCACGAGGGCTCCTCGGGAGAGGTTATCGCCGCCATCAGCGCGCATGGAGGTCCGGCCTGGGAGGTCCGGCGGCCGGGCCGGCCCGCTCTCAGCGGCGAGGAGTTCCCGATCGTGGCTTTCAGCGCCGACTCGAGCTTCCTCACCTCCGTCGGCGCAGACGGGACGGTGGCGGTAACGGACGCGCAGGCAGGTAAGTTGCTGGCGCGCCTCATGTGGGTGGGCGGGCCGGACGTGCCGGAAGGTGGATGGATCGCATGGACACCCGACGGCCGCTACGATGGAACCGACGCCGCCATCGCCGCCTGCATCCGCTTCCGGGACGGTGATCGGTTGGTCCCGGCGGCGCACTTCCCTGATCGGCGCATCGAGGGGCTCATCGACACCGTGCTGGGGCGTTGATCTGCGGCCGCGCATGGCAACCGTAGTGAAGACGGATTGGCTGCCTCAGGGCACGAGCTTCTTGTCCATGTCGGTCAGGCCGAAGTCCCTGTACTCGCGGTGGCCGACGACCTCATAGCCCTGCCTGGCGTAGAACTCAATGAGATCATCCAGCACCGAGATCACCACCAGACGCACTCGCTTCGCGCCGCGGTCGCCTAGCGCGGTCTCGGCGAAGCGCATCAACATGCGTGCATAACCGCGCCGTCGGTACTGCGGATGGACCGCAACTCGACCGATGTACCCGTCTCCACCGTACTCAGGTTCAACATTGCTCTGAATGGCAATACATCCGACCGGGCGTTCGTCCGAGATGGCCATGAAGAAGCTGAGATAGCCCATCTCCCGTTCGGTCTGCGTGGCATCCCGAAACGCCACATGCCAGGGCGCGGTCTCGGGGGTCAAGCCGAGCCTGAGGGCCTGATCGGTGAACGAGATGCGCAGCAGTTCGGCGAGATCTGTGAGGTCATCCAACTGTGCGGGCCTGATCGCCTGCAGGGGCATGGATCGTCTTCCCATTCACCTGCGACGGGCCGGACCTGGGCCGTCCGGCCCGCCGCGTTCTTTGCCATAACGTCGCTTCACTCGAAATTGACGGCTTCCCCCGAGTTCGCGGACTCGTACATTGCGTCGAGAATCTTCATGATGTAAAGACCGTCCGTGGCGGGTGAGACAGGCTGGACTTCCTCAATGAGGCAGTCCACGAAGTGCTCCACCGCCGCATGTCTTCCCATGGCCTCATCCGGTTCCAGTTTCACGTGACGATCCACGGCCTCACCCTGTTCCTGGGTGTAGAGTTCGAGCGTGTCGATCGCACTGTCGTCGATGCCGTCGATGGCGAATACGCGTTCGAGGCTCGCGCCGGCCTCGGTGCCCATGAGTGTCGAGTAGACCCACTCGCGCTTGATACGCGAGGCCCAGGAGGCCTCCAGCAGGATCGTCTGCCCGTCCTCGAACTTGAGCATGCCGACAGCCATGTCCTCGACGTCGAAGGTGCCATCACGCTGCGGGGTTCCCCACGGTCCGAGGGCCTCCATCTGCGGGCCAAAGACCGAGTAGGTGGACGCCATACATGTCACGGGCTTCGGCTTTCCCATCAGCCAGAGCGTCAGGTCGAGCATATGCACGGCGAGATCGATCAGCGGACCGCCGCCCGCGATATCCTTCCGGGTGAACCAACTGCCCCATCCGGGGATCCCGTTGCGCCGGATCCACCCACAGCGCGCGAAGTAGATGTCGCCGAAGGTGCCGTCGTCAACGTGGCCCTTGAGCACCTGCGCCTCCGGCCGGAAGCGATTGTTGAACTGTATCATCAGCGTCTTATTGGCCTCTTCGGCCGCGTCCACCATCTTCCGGCCTTCCGCGGCCGTGCGCGCAAGGGGTTTCTCGCAGAGCACATGCTTGCCCGCCTCAAGACAGTCGATGGTGATCGGAGCGTGCAACTTGTTCGGTACGCAGACGCTGACACAGTCGATATCTGCCTCCAGCATCTTCTCGTAGTCAGTGAAGACGTGCTTGACCTCGTACTCACTCGCGATCTCGGTGAGCACCTCTTCGTTGACGTCACACAGCGCCACGACCTCGGCATCCTCATGGGCCTGATAGCCCTCGATGTGATAGGTGCCGATTCCCGCGCCGATGATTCCGGCCTTGATCTTCGCCATTCGGGACCCTCCCTCTCTCAGTCAGTCGATGATCAACCAGTATCGGAGGTTCGTCACAACGCCATTTCGCCGTGGAGGCCGCGAGTCCTCTTGACGGCAGGGGCAGGTCTCCGAGGGGGGAAACGCGAACGCTTCCACGAGTTCCGAACGTCGTCCCATCGCGCGAGGTGAACGAAACTTGTCAGATTACAACATGCTGTTCTCTCCCGGTTCCATCGGCGGCCTCAGGCTGCCCAACCGCATTATTATGGCGCCGATGGGGACCAACTACGCGGATCAGGCCCATCATGTCACGGACCGCCTCATCGCCTATCACGGTGCAAGAGCGAACGGTGGAGTGGGCCTGCAGATCGTCGAACACACCGCTGTCCACCGATGGGGCCTGACCGGCGAGCGGATGCTGGCGATCTATGACGATGACATGATCCCCGGGTTGCGCCGCCTCACCGATGCCGTGCATGAGGCGGGTGGACGCATCGCGCTTCAGCTTCAGCATGGGGGCCGTCAGGCGAACGAGAGAGTCATAGGCCGCCGACCGCTCTCCCCCTCCGCGGTCACAGTGAATGGTATCGGCCGGCCGGAGAAGATGACCGAAGAGGAGATCCTCGAGGCGGTGGAGGCCTTTGGCATGGGCGCTCGACGGGCGATGGAGGCGGGCTTCGACGGTATTGAGGTCCATATGGCGCATGGCTACCTCGGCTGCTCGTTCCTCTCACCACTGCTCAACCGTCGCGATGATGATTGGGGAGGCGACACTGAGAGCCGTGTGCGATTTGCCCGTGAGGTGCGCGCGGCAATCGTCGAGCGCTGCGGAGAGGACTTTCCCTGCTGGTGCCGCGTCTCTGCCGACGAGTTCGTAGAGGGCGGCACCGAGCTTGCTGAGGCGAAACGTTTTGCACCTCTGCTTGAGAAAGCGGGCTACCAGGCGATCCACGTCTCCGTGTGCATCGGTGAGACCTCTCGCTTTGCCTCCGGCTCCTACCACCTGCCACCGGGGCATCTTATTGACTACGCGGAGGGGATCAGAGAGAAGGTCGAAGTGCCGGTGATCGGCGTGGGTCGCATCCTCGAACCTGAGATGGCTGAGAGCTTCATCCAGGAGCAGAAGTGTGATTTCGTCGCCCTTGGCAGGCCGCTGCTCGCGGATCCCGACTGGCCGCAGAAGACCGAGGAGGAACGTGAAGGAGAGATCATCCCGTGCATCGGCTGCAACCTCGGTTGCCTCGATCGCTCCTACAGCGAAGCGGGGCACACTCAATGCACATGTAACCCATGGACCGGACGCGAGATCGACTGGCCGGGCTATCCAGGTGGACCGAGGCCCTCAACGAGGCGTCGGGTGCTCGTTGTGGGAGCGGGACCGGCCGGGATGCAGGCTGCGATAGTGGCGGCGCATCGTGGTCATGACGTAACGGTGTGGGAGCGATCCGATACGGTCGGTGGCTCGTTCAAGCTTGCAGCAATGGCTCCGGACAAGGAAGACTTCGCCGGGCTTCTCCGCTGGCAGGAGACGGAGTTGCAGCGCCTCGGAGTCGAGGTGCGTCTCCTTACCGAAGCGACCGATGAAGCCGTTTTGCAGTTCGATCCCGATGCAGTGGTGATCGCGACCGGTTCGCGGCCTCTCGGCGCCGCCTCATTACCACTGGGAGCGGGCGGGAAGTTCGTGTCTGCAGGGGAAGTTCTCCGCGGGGAGGCGCAGATCGCCGATCCGGTCTTCGTGATCAGCGAGCAGGGGATGGGCCTGGAAGTCGCTCGGCTCATTGCCGAGCAGGGACACGGTGTCACGATCCTCGAGGCAGCCGAAGATCCCGCACCGCTCATGCCGTCAGGCCCGCGGGCATTTCTGCTGGAGCGCCTCGAGGACCTGGAGGTGACGATTCTGATTGAGCATCGCACGCTCGGTCTCGACGCTGAGGGGATCATGGCGGAGAAGGGTGATGGGCAGGAGGTAAGGTTCGACGATCCCGGAACGGTTGTGCTGGCGCTGGGCAGTCGCCCCAACGATAATCTTGCAGCGGAGTTGGAGGGTCTGCCGCTGATCATGCACGTCATCGGTGACGCTGCTCAGGTCAGGCACGCTCAAGCCGCGGTGCATGAGGGCGCGCTAGCTGGACGAGACGTATGATCGACAGCGTCACGTATTGGCGACCGTGAGATACAGGGGCGATTGGGAATGCCGGGATCTGAGGAATTTTTGTGGTGTTGTCGCGGATAAGTCGCTGCTCGTTACAGGCGGGATGCGCCCGCGGCGCGGGCAGCGCGCCGTTTCCTCGATGGATCGAAAACTCGGCCATGTTCGGGCAGTCTTCGCGCCCTGGATGATCCGCGTGCGATATAGAAGACCCCGCTCGCGGGTTGCTTTGCGAGTAGTGCGCTTGCCGCCTCTGCGCTGAGGTGGCGGTAGTTCGCAAGCGCTGAAGTACCCATCAGCGGAGCGCGTGTGAATGGAGCGGTGAAGTTGCCTTCCACCATGTGCGCGACCGGGTTCTTGCCCACCCTCCCGGCATTGATGTATAATATGAGCGGTCCACGGGTTGTTCTGCGTGGGCTATGCGTTTTTTTCGGTGCGACGCCCCGAACTGAGGGCGTCGTGAACAGTATCGGAGACGATGATGATGGCAATCGAGGTTGACGTGGCTCTCCTCGAGCAGATAGCAGAGGATGAATCCGTCGATGCGCGCGTTCTCGCCGAGCGCGTAGAGGCGGGGACGGTGGTCGTGATGGGCGGCAGGGGTGTGAGGCCGCTCGCTATCGGCGAGGGGCTGCGCACCAGGATAAACGCGAACATCGGCACGTCGCCGGATTATCCGGACGCCGACAGGGAACTCGCGAAGCTTCACGCTGCCGTGGCAGCAGGCGCCGACGCCGTGATGGACCTCTCGACCGGAGGGGACATCGACGAAGTTCGTCGCGCCGTGCGTGCGGAGTGTCCGGTAGCGCTGGGGACTGTGCCGGTGTACCAGGCGTTTGCGGAAGCCGAAGACAATCGCGGCGAGATGATGAGGATGACTGGAGATGACATGCTGGAAGTCATCGAACGTCATTGCGCCGACAACATTGACTTTGTGACTTTGCACTGCGGGGTGACCCGCGCGACGATTGCCTCTCTTGCGACTCAACCACGCATCGGAGGCATCGTGAGCCGCGGCGGAAGCCTGCTGGCGCGCTGGATGCGCGAGAACGACGCGGAGAACCCGCTCTATGAGCGATACGAAGACCTTCTGGACATACTGCGCCGTTACGACGTAGCAATCAGTCTCGGAGACGGCTTGCGACCGGGGGCGCTGGCGGATGCAAACGACGCGGGGCAGGTCGCGGAGACGCTTGTGCTCGGAGACCTCGTCCTGCGGGCGCGCGAGGCAGGAGTGCAGGCATTCGTCGAGGGGCCCGGCCATGTTCCGATGGATCAGATTGAGGCCGCTGTGGTTCTGCAGAAGCGCCTGTGCCACGACGCGCCCTTTTACGTGCTCGGGCCACTGGTTACCGACGTTGCGCCAGGTTACGATCACATAACGGGTGCGATCGGCGGGGCCATCTGCGCTGCGGCGGGCGCGGATTTCCTCTGCTACGTAACGCCTGCGGAGCACCTCGGACTTCCGGAGGTAGAGGATGTCATCGAGGGCGTGATGGCCTCACGCGTCGCCGCCCACGCGGCGGACATAGTCAAGAAAGTACCCGGAGCACGAGAATGGGATGAGCGCATGTCACGCGCGCGGCAGGAGCTTGACTGGACTGCCATGGAGCGGCTCGCGCTGGATCCCGGTCGGGTCCGCCTGACACGCGCCGACCGTCCCACTGCGGACGAGACGGCGTGTTCAATGTGCGGCAAGTTCTGCTCTGTGCGAGCCGGACAGTTTACCGGGGAGGACGCGGGCGCGTGAAGCTCGCTCTGGTCCACGACTACCTGGTGCAGGGGATTCGTGGCGCCGAACGAGTGGTTGACGTATTGCACGATATGTACCCGGAGGCTCCGGTCTTCACGCTGCTCTACGATCCCGATCGGATGGAGGACCGGCTCCGCGAATGGGATATCCGACCATCAATACTCCAGAGAATCCCCGGAGCGTTGAACCTTTACAAGAAGTTGTTCTTCCTCATGCCGATGGCGATCGATCGTCTTCCTCTGGAGGAGTTCGATGTCGTCATAAGTTCAAGCTGCGGCTGGAGCAAGAGCGCGTCGCAACGCGAAGGAGCGCTTCACGTATCGTATGTGCATAGTCCGGCCCGGTTTCTCTGGTTCTGGGCGGACGAGTACGTGAAGACCCTCGACGCCGGCAGGCTCG
>PXBW01000338.1 GCA_003566775.1 candidate division WS1 bacterium | reverse complement strand
GGCCTCAAGCTTCCCATGCGCGAGTCTGTCGAATCTGGACCAGTCCGCCTCGGAAGTCACGTTGCCCTCGGCGTCGAAGTTCATGCGCGGGTGCGTGTCGAGCAGGAAGCTGTTGGTGTGATGGGCCACCAGGTCCTCGACGTAGCGCTCATTGCGCGCGTAGTCCCAGTTGTAAGTCGCGATCGGCATCAGGTCGGGCAGGCGAACCGGCAGCACCGTGAGGCGCAGCGGGATCGACTTGCGCGGAAGCTCGCGGTCGAAGGGCCGCAGCAGGATGCTGGCGGTGTAATCTCCCGGGGGCAGCGCCGAGGTGTCCACGTTCAGGAAGACCTGCCGCGTCTCGCCCGGCGCGACATGCACCACCCGCGCCTCGTTCATCTCCGGCAGCGGATCGGCGACCGTTCTGCCCACACGCAGGTCCTGGTACTCCGCCTGAAAGAAGCTGATGCAGTCCTGCGCGAAGGTGACCTGCTCGATGCCTCCCTCAACGAGGCGCACGTCGTGGTAGCGGATGGTCCCTCCCGCGTCGCTCGAAAGGCGGAGGACGACCTGGTAGCGCCCCGATTCGGCGACCGAGAACGAGGTGGTGTACCGCTGGCGTCCCGAGTGAGGAGTCAGCGGGCTGATCGATCGCGACCACGTCCAGCCATGGTTGATCACGTGGGTGTGTCCGCTGCCCGCGGGCAGGTCCTGGGCCGACATCTCCGCCAGCAGCGTGTATGTCGTGCCCTGCTCGAGATCGACGTTCTGCCGAAAGACCAGGCCGGTCTGCCCGGTTCCGGACAGAACGAACGCGGTGGAGCCGTCATCCTGCTCCTCGAGCGCCCATGAACCGTTCCCGCCGGTCGCCATCCAGCCCGCGGGGACGCTGTTGTCATCGGCGCCGGCGGCAAAGTCACCATTGCGCAGCAGATTCTCGGCGTCCGCATCCACTCCCTCACCGCTGGTGAGGCGCAGATCACCCATGGTCAGGCGGCCTTCGAACAGTCCCTCGGCGAGGTTCGTGATGTTGATGACTCCCGACTCGATCTCGTTCCCGCAGGCGACGATCCTGATCGTCGGGTCAGGCTGGAGGCCGGGAGGAGGACCGTGGCGCTCGACGTCCAGCAGCGGAGACTGCGTCCAGACCACGCACGAGAGCCCGGAGATCCGAGTGAGCAACGCCCCCTGGGAAGCCGAGAGTGTTGCCCACTCGGCCTGCGTCATCTGCTCTTCGCGCTGCAGATTCTCCTGTATGAACTCGGTCAACGCGGCCTGCGCGTCCGTGACAAGCTGTGCAAGCTCGGTCTCGAGATCCGGCAGATCATCCAGACGTCTCTCAAGCCCCGAGGTCTCGCGCACCAGCAGCGGCAGTTGCGGTGTGGGGTTGATCGACAGCGGCAGCGCCTGGCGGAAGAGCAACTCGTCTCCGTCGCGCTGCTCGACCACCAGCGCCCGCTCGCCCCCGTCCACGATGCGGTAGCCGCCCCGCCAACTGTGCGCGAGGCCCTCACCCGCCGCGTCTTCAGCCGCGGTCACTGTCGGTTGCGGCATCTCCCAGTCGCGGCTCACACCGGCGGGCCAGTCGTGCAGCAGGTCGATCGTGGGTGCGGCGTCGCGCGCGGAGTGAAGCGCCAACGCGCAGGGGCCGAAGATCGGTTGATCGACGAACTCCCAGCGGAAGTCGCCCGGCTCCTCCGCCAGCAGCAACTCGCCGAAGCGTTCGGGTACGAGGAATCTGCCGTAGGTCGGCGACCACGCGCTCAGTTCGGCGCGAAGACCGGCCGTGGTGCGCGAGCGCGTCACATTGAAGCCCCAGCGGTCTCCCGGTTCGGCGCCACCGAGATCGGCGAGCGGGATGGCGATCTCCACCGTCCACTCATCCTCGCCACGCACGGCCGCGACCGTGACATCGGCATCCCACTCCGCGCTGCCCGGCCGCTCCTCGTCGAAGACGGTGGCGATGGCGTTGACCGCGAAGTGATAGTAGCTGGTGCGATCGAGATTCGTGTCGATGAACAGTTCGACGCAGTCGTCGCGCCAGACGGCCTGATCGCGTTCCGTCATCCGCGCCCTGATAGAGTGCATGTTGGGCTCTTCGCAGCGTATGCCGACGAAGAGGTAATCGGCGTCCCAGGTGACGAGGGCCTCGGTCGTAGGTGTGTACCGGCGCGAAGCATCGAGTTCGACGAAGTCGCGCAGCAGCGTGGCCGACTTCCACGCCGGATCATCCAGAACGCCGTCGATGGTGGGCGGAGTGTCGGTCATGCCGGCGGTGGCGGCGGGCGTGGGCACTCTCTGCGCGGCGCAGATTGATGCCGAGAGGAGCGCAATCAACGTAATCAACGCGAACCTTCGCATGGCGAGACCTCCGGCGGCGCAGTAATGGCGCACCGGGGGTCACTTCATCACGGGGCTGCGAAGTCCTTCTGTCCGCGCGATACGTCCGCGCCGGAACAACGTGGACTATCCTGCTCCTGCGGACTTGCAGTACATAGAGCGCTCCGCGAGAAGCACATTGCGAACTCAGACAGGAACAGTCCTGTCCTCAGTGTATTGTCGGTTCCATTGACTCGCGATCTGAGCGAAGATCACAAAGACGCACCAGGCGGCCGCCCTGCTTCTGCGAGCGTTTCGCAGCCAGCAGCATCAGCAGCGCCTCCATCATGTCCTCCCGGGGGACAGGCGCATCCCCCGTCTCGATCATATCAAGAAAGCGCTGCATCGTGCGCATGTAGAAGGTGTCGGCGCGTATCTCGAAGCTCGCGGATCCCTCCGCGCTGAAGAGTTGGCCCTGGTGGCGCGGAGCGGGATCGCGCAGAAGCTGCAGGCTGGCCGAACGCCCGTCGCCGTAGCTCACCGAGACCAGATCAAACTCAAGCTCACCGAGATTCGCCACCGCCTGCACGCCCGGCCCCATCGCCGTATTCAGCACGTCCGTGAGGTGAATGCCGTAGAAGAAAAGCTCGCCGGGGCCGACCAGGTTCGCATGCACGATCTCGCGATCGCCGATCTCCTCCAGCGCCGCCTCAACTTCCTCTGCATAGCGCAGACCGGAGGCGGACATAATCGGCGCGCCATGCTCGATGGAGAGCCGAAAGATGTCGTCCGCGTCATCGAGGCTCAGTGCAAGCGGCTTGTCCACGAAGACCGGAAGACCCTCTTCGAGGAACGGTCTGGCCTGTCTGAGGTGCTGTGAGCCGTCGCGCGAGCATATCAGCGCGGCATCTACCATGCCGGTGAGATCCCGCGGCTCGCTTACGACTATCTCGATTTCCCACTCCTGCTGCAGGCCGGCGATCCGCGTCGGATCATTGTCCTGATCGCACAGAGCGACAACTACCGCCCCCTCAAGGTGATCCGGCTCGGAGGAATCCGAGTTGAAGATGCGGCAGAATGCATCCACGTGGGTCGATTCAAGTGCGATAATCCCGAGTCTGATCATTGCTTTCCCAGTCCTTCCCTGCGCTTGCGCATTCGCTCGTGCCAGTCTTCAACCACGCGCTGCTCGGTTCGTTCAAGAGCGAGAGTACCGGCTGCGACGTCCCTGGTCAGTACCGATCCCGCGCCCGCGTATGCGTTCTCTCCGATGGTGATCGGCGCGATAAGTATGACATCACTTCCGATGAAGGCCGAGTCCTCGATCTTCGTGCAATGCTTCTCGCAGCCATCGTAGTTGCATGTGACGGCACCGGCGCCTATGTTGACACCCTTGCCGACGGTGGTGTCACCGAGGTAGGAGAAGTGCTGCATCTTGGACCCGTCACCGAGGTGGGAGCGGTTCATCTCCGCTGAGGAGCCGACCTTGCATTCAGCGCCGACCTCGCTATTGCCGCGAATCAGCGAGAATGGACCGATCTGTGATTCGTGGCCGACCGAACTCTCTTCAACCGTGGTATGATCCCGCAGCAAGACACCGTCACCGATCGTGGCCGAGCGAAGGGTAACATGTCCGCGGATCTCGCATCTCTCGCCAACAGTGGTCTCTCCCAGCAGGTGAGAGCCGGGGCCGATCACCGTGTCTCTGCCCACAGTCACCCCCGCGTCTATGAAGATAGAGGGCGGATCAATCAGCGTGACGCCCTCTCGCATGAGATGCTCGCGAATCCGATCGCGCGCGATGCGCTCCGCCTCGGCAAGCTGCACGCGATCGTTGACACCCATCGTCTGCGCGGAGTCTTCCACCATCATCCCGGCAACCGGCCGACCGTAGGCCACCAGCACTCCGATTGCGTCGGTGAGGTAAAGCTCGCCCTGCACATTATCCGGGCTGATCTCCTGCAGAGCGGCGGAGAGAGATTGAGCCTCGAAGACGTAGATTCCAGTGTTTATCTCCCGAATCGCGAGTTGTTCATCAGTAGCATCTCGGTGCTCGACGATCCCCGATACCGCGTCGGTGGCATCTCTTATGATACGCCCGTAGCCTGTTGGATCATCGACCTTTGTAGTCAGCACCGTGGCAGAGGCTCCCTGCTCCCGATGCCGCCTGACAAGTCCCCCCAGTGTTTCTCGCGTCACCAGAGGAATGTCTCCATAGGTCACCAGCACGTCGCCGTCGAAGCCCTCCAGCGCCGGTTCGGCGCAGATCGTGGCATGGCCCGTTCCGAGTTGCTCGGGTTGCTCGCAGGTGACGGCTCGATCTCCTATAGCCTCCCTGAGACGATCCGCTCCCACGCCGACCACCACGACCGTGCGCTCCGGCTCAAGCTCGGCCGTCACGTCGAGCACATGACAGATCATTGGCTTGCCGCAGACCTCGTGCAGGGGCTTCGGGATATCTGACTTCATCCGCGTGCCCTCGCCTGCGGCAAGGATCACGCACGCCAGTGGTCGCGATGGCATCTCTCTCACTCCAGCGTCGGTCGAGTCGAAGCGGCGGCCCCCCTGTAGCGGGAAAGCCGCCGAAGCATTGGATACTACCAGATTCTTCACTCGCGCCCACTATTCCTCCCGGCCAAAGCAGCCGCAGACCGGTTCGGCAAGCACCTCTTCTTCCGTGTCCTCGGCTTCGGCCTTCTCGGGAACCTCTATCTCCAGAGCGGCCGCGATGGCCTGAGACAGCCGCCGCTCATCGCCTTCGGTGTAACCTTCCTGGTAGTGAGTCACCTTTCCCGTGTGGTCGATCACGAAGATCGCGGGAAGCGCGCGCACACCGTAGGTCCGGGCGATCTCTTGCTTCGGATCGAGTACTACCGGGTGGGCGATGTCCCGGTCCGCCACGAGGCTGCGCACCTCCTCGGGTGCTCGCTCTCCCTCATCGAGGCTGATCGAGAGCAGGCGGATGCCGTCCTTGCCATACCTGTGACGCAACTCCTCAAGCATTTTGAGGTGCTCACCTGCGTCGCGGTACCATGTGATGAAGAAGTTGAGCGCAATGACCCTGCCTTCCCACTGTGAGAGGGAGAGCGGTACGCTCTCAAGGGTGTTCGCGGTGAAATCGGGAGCCTCGGTGCCGGGAGACAGGGGGCGATCAACACTCTCCTCGGCCGGGGCAATGATGATGGAGGTACATAGCAGTGCGACAAGCAGGCAGATGCGCACGGTCACCGGAAACACTTCCTCTCTCGGCCTCAGAGCGTCAGAAAGGGTTTCCTCGTCAGAACCCCGTGGACCTTTTCTGTGAGCGCACATATGCCCGGGTCAGGCCGGGGATAGCCTCAGGCGCTACCTCTGCCGTCAGGACGTAGCGCTGCGCAGAGTGCTGCCAGGTTGTCATCGCCTGCTCACCTACCTGACGCACATCCATCCCGTCGAAACGCTCGGTATTCCTGCGGGTGCATCGGTAGGGCTCCCAGGCGTAAGGTCCCTCAAACACAGAGACGGGCACGTCACCGACATGATAGAGGGAGTAGTTGACGTACGTGCCATTGATGCGGACTATCGCCTGTCGCACCTCTCGCCAGCGTTGCTGGCTCAGATCGCGACCCACAGCGGTGAATCCGTCGAGGCCGCCGCGATCGGGGGCGGCGCTCACGGCAAGCTGCTGATGAAGCTGGGCCAGATCAAATGCACGGTCCGTCCGCATGAAGAAGACCGTGCTGATGATTATCGCCACGCTCACGGCGATGGCTCCAGCCGCCGCGATGACGGTCATACGACGCGTGGGGCTGTGCTGATGCACATGCTCCCGTACCTCGGAGACCTCATCGAGCCGCGCGTGCATTCGGTCCATGAAGCCGATGGGCACCTCGGCGTTAGTCGCCTGACGCACCACGAGGCCCCTCGCCGCCATCAACTCGCCCGCCTCACGACTGCAGTCGGGGCACATGAGAAGATGAGCGGAGACCAGTTTACGCAAACGCCCGTCGAGTTCATCGTCGGCAAGCGCCGAGACAAGCTCTCTGATGTCCTCACACTCAAGCTCGTAACGCATCGTCAGATCAACCCTCGTGCCTCAGCGTATTCCCTGAGCTTCTCCTGGAGCAGGCGTCTTCCGCGAGCGATGCGGGAGCGCACCGTGCCGATTGGGATGTCGAGCGCCTCCGCGATCTCATGATACGCCATCCCCTGCATATCACAGAGCAGAACGGCCTCGCGGAATACGTCGGGTATCTCGCTCAGCGCCTCCTCTACCTCGGCATCCAACGCATACTCAAGTAACGCCAGCTCAGGGTCGTCCTCTACCTCTTCACGAGAGACCTTCCCCAGCTCTCCGCGGGGCAGATCTTCCCAGGTCGTCATATCCGGCGTGCGCTTTCTCCTGCGGAACTCGTTGATATACGTGTTGGTCACGATCCGCAGTATCCACGCCCGAAAGTTGGTGCCAAGCTCGAACTGATCGAAAGCGGCGAATGCCTTCATCACGGCTTCCTGCGCCACGTCCTCAGCGTCGGCGTGGTCCCCGGTCATGCGCAGAGCGGCATTGAAGATGTCCCGCTCGTGTTCGCGGACCAGCCGCTCGAACGTGCTTCGGCGATCCGTCTTCTCTCGATCCGAGCCGATGAACCTGAGCGTCATCGGGCACTCCCCGCGAGGCCCTCAGGGCCTCCATTGATTGTAACGTCAAACAGGTGCGCCGCGGTTCCCGCGACACATGATACGCTGCGACAGCTTCGTCGTCTGACGACCCACACTCTCCTTCTTCGTCACGTACGCCCGGCCGAAGAATCCGATCCTGGCTCGGGCTCAACTCTCTCGCGGCTCCACCTCACCGCTGCGGTAAGCCTCGCAGAAACGGGAGATGGGACAGGCGTTACAATCGGGGCGGGAGGGGCGGCAGGTCTCACGACCGTGTCTGACGAGGTTCAGATGAAGCGGATAGTGCAACTCCTCGGGCACGGCCTCGGTCAGTATCTCGTAAGTTCGCACTGCATCGTCCTTCTCGTCGATCCACGACAGGCGCTTCGCTATCCTGTGCACGTGGGTATCCACCGGAAAGAAGGGCATTTCGCAATCGAACAACAGCACGATAGCTGCGGTCTTCGGACCGACGCCTGGGAAATCCAGCAGATATGCCTCTGCCTCTTCCGGCTCCATCTCACAGATGTGCTGTAGCGACAGTTCCCCACGCTGTTGCTTGAGCTCTCGCAGGATGGCGTGGATACGCCTGCTCTTCGTGGGAGCAAGTCCAGCCTGCTCGATCTGCTCCTCGATTGCCTCCGGCCCGGCCTCAAGAGCCCGCTCCCAGTCACCTCCGAAGTGCTCGCGTAGCCGCTCGAAGGCGGGGATCGAGTTGACATCGGTGGTGTTCTGCGACAGTATCGTGCGGATGAGCGTATCCAGGGGGGCTCCGGAGTGATCTCCCACCGGGCCGTAGTAATCTCTCAACAGTTCGTTGACGCGACGAAACTTCTTGGCACGGAGTTGCTTGGGCACAAACTCATCCTCCGGAACGGTTGCCGCTGACGAGGGTCTGACGCTCACTTCGCCGGACTGCGTCGACCCCGCTATCCCTCGGCCGGGGGCTTCTGCTCGAGTGCGGGCTCCTCTTCGGTGACCGGAGCCTCTTCCTCGAGGTCGCTCTCCTCCAGGAATGCCGGATGCTGATCGAGCAGCGGAATCGTTTCAATGGTCACGTTGCCTGCCGCGTCCCGAGCGCGTATCTGCAGGGACACTTCTTCTTCCGGCACATCCGGCAGACGCACTGTGAAGAGTTCAGATCGCGAGTCGAACAGGCCGTCGTCCGGCACGGCGGCCCGCCAGCGCTCCTCGGAGCCAAAGGTCCAGTCCACTGATATTATGCGACTGAGACGGTCAGTCGCCAGGCCCCACAGCGTAGGCGCTTCATCTCCCCGGCGCGGAGTGCTCAGTATCCTCAGCGTCGGCGGAGTGTTATCGATGGTGACATTCTCTACCACGACTTCCCGCTCCCGCGCTCCAATGGGATTGCTCGGTTCGTCCGTGACCACTACACGCAGGTCGTACACTCCATCGTCAATCTCCCGCGTATCCCATTCGTAGCTGTTCTTGTCTTCGAGCGTAGTGATCTCATTCCACCGATCGGTGCTCGCCTCTCGATAAGACAGCGCTATCTCGAGCGTGTCGCCATCCTCATCGCGCGCAGTCCATGTGACGTCGAACTCGTTGCGGATCGACCTTCCGGGCTTCGGCTCGGAGACCTCGAGCGTCGGCCGCCGGTTCTGCGGCTGATAGAGTACCTCGGCGCGTCGTACTTCCGGCCCTCCGCCGGGGCTTCCGGAGAGACGAAGCCGGTACTGCAGGTAGCGGGCGGCGGGCGCGAGCAGAGCCTCACCCGGACGCCGCAGCAGATCGGTCCACGAACTCCAGCTTCCATCTGTCTCGGTCTTACTGTTGCCAGATCGCGCATCGATCGTAAGCTCCGCGTCGTCGGGCACCGTTGCATCCCACTCCATCCGGGACCAGCGGGCGACACGCTCGGCGTCGATCGCCTCGGACACATAAGTCCCCTCGGTCAACTCGTTGATTCGGAGTCGCCAGACTCGCCCGGGGTTGGCCGTTGCGGCGAACACCGCATCATCTGTCCCCGCGATCGCCATCGTCTGATCGGTCTTGGTGTCACGATGCGCGATCGCGGTCCTGTCCTCTTCGTCCAGCACGACAATCCTGCCCTCGTCGGTGGTTGCGGCCCAGATCCTGCCGCCTGCCGATGCCACCGCCAATACGTTTCCATCGGATTCATAGACCTCGTCATGACGGTCATCCGGGAGCACTCGATGCAACTTCCCGTCCTCCGCGGTTGCGACCACAAGCCTGCCCTGCCCGTCGATCGCAATTCCGGTTACAGACGATTCATCGCTACCGAAGACCCCTCGAACGCTCCCGCCCGGGAGTATCTCCACCACGATTCCCTGATCATCACCCGCGGCGGCATAGAGCCGGCCGTCTGCGGAGAGCAGATCCTGCACATGCCGCTGTCGCACCCTCGCCAGCAGAACCGGTCGGTCCTCCAGCCGAAATATTTCCCCACGTGGGCCGGTGCCCGCGAGCACAGCGCCGTCGTGCTCCTCAAGGCTCCAGACGTAATTCGCCGCCAGGCGATGCTCTCGCTCAATCGAACCATCGGCGCCGATCACGAGCACGCGTCCGTCGGGACCGGTGCCTGCGAGGATCGAGCCATCGTCGCGCGGAAGTATCGAGAGCACCATCATGCTGCCGGTTTCACAGATAATCTTCGGCTCCGTACCCTCACGCCACCGGTAGATCCTTCCGGGGTTGGAGGTGCCGAACCACATAGTGTCACCGCTTGCCGCGATCGACCAGATGCCCGGCTCACTGACCTGTGCGATCAGCTCGGGCCGGGGTGCGAGCAGCACGGCCCCGTCGCTTCGCACCATCGTGCCGTCAGTCTCACCCTTCTCAAAGTGCTCAGCCGTGGTGTGCGCTGTGTGGCTGAGGCCGCGAGCAAGTGCCTCGCCGTCTGGCTCGGGATGCTCGATGGTGTCGTTCTCCCTTTCCTCGCGCTCCCGCAGAACCTCCTCCTTCACTTCCTCAAGCTCCGGCGCCTCATCCGGCTCGGCGGGGAGCACTGCCTCGGGCAGATCACTCTCCTGTGCCGGACGCCCGCCGAGGTCGAGGGCGGACGCAGCCCACCAGGTGTGCTCAAGCTTGATCCCGTCGGTCGTCCTGGCCGTCTCCTGGGGCCGCTCTGCCTCAGGCAACGGTCGCACCCTGCCGCGCTCCCCCTTACGATCTTCAGTAGGCATGCGCAGGACTTCCATGCCGAAGAGGCAGTAATCGCTGTCGAGCGTTTCACTGACCTCCGTGTGTCCGGCTGTCACCAGACTCTGTTCGTCATCGGCGAGTATCCGCTGCATCGAGCGCGGCACCAGCGGAAGCTCCTCTCCCTCAAGTCCGAGCGACACCCTCGGAATCGCCGCCGCCACGTAGAGTTGGTCGGACCGCTTCATGGTCTCTATGATTCGCGCGATGTCCTCGAGGCTGTCCAACTGCGGCATGAGCAGACGCAGATTCTGCCGCAGACTGTACTCGGAGCCGCCCGCGGCCGCCCCGACCCTGATAGTACCCTGGGGCAGATCCTCGGGCAGATCGAAGGTCACCACCTCCTCGAACCGCTCGCCCTTCTCCGGTCGCAGCACCACGCGTACCGTGAGCTGCTCCCCCGCGCGGGCAACCGTCTCGTCGGTGTAGACGCGCTCGACGGCCGCAAGCTGCTCTTCATCGCTGAGACTTACGGAGGCTTTGAGCGAGGCGGGCTGCTGCGGCTCGAAGCGATTCTGAGTCATGAAGTAGAGTGCCTCATCCACCCAACTGACCACCGGTCGCAGCATTCCCGGATGGTAGATAGTGTCGCGCCGTCGGATTACGGCTCCATCCTCTCCGGTAAGCTCAAAGTCCAGTGAGGCGACGCCCCTGCCACCGATGTTGTAAGTCGCTTCGATCGAGGACATGAACGCGGACATCATCAGGGCCGAAGTGAGTTGCTCGTGGCGCGCAACCCGCACGCTGAAATCGCGTGACACACCACGATCCTCATCGGTTACGTAGAAGCTCGCGGGCACCATCGCGGCCTCCTCTTCCATCTGGCCCGCAACCGACCACGATCCGTCGCGCACAACCGCCCCCACCGTCTCCATGGGCGAGGCCAGCTTCGACGAGATCTGGATTGAAGGCAGGAAGTCGTGGACCCATGCACTGGTCAGCGGGATGTTGACCGGCCCCATCTCCATCATCGGATGGCCGAAGGCCAGCACGTGGTCCTGATTGCGCCACGTCACGGTGCCAATCCCGGAGATGTCAAAGTCTCCCTCCATCAGTCTGACTCCGACCGCGGCCCCGGGCTCAAGCTCAGCAGGGACAGGGTCAGCGAGTGGTCCGGGGCCGGGAGTAGTCTCAAGACCGTGCGGCTCGAATAGGTCAGTGAGACGTTTCATCGAACGCTCGCCCATTCCGGCGACGTTGATCACAGGACTTAGCGGGCGCAGGTTAACAGTGCGGTCGTCATGGAACGGGGATTCCGCCCTGGCGATGCGTGCCTCCTCGATCCACCTGCCCGCGATTTTCGCCCCGCGCAGACCGTGCTCGGCTGGCAGCGACGCCTGTCTCTCACCCTCGTCGTATATTCGCAGCATCGACTCGATCGGGGTCACTCCGCCGATCGCCTCACGTAGAAAGCCCCAGCCGTAAGCGATCGCACCGATCAGCTTGCCGTCCACATAGACCGGACTCCCGCTCATACCGCCGATGATCCCCGACTCGCGCTCAACCACCGGCCCGGAGGTGACACGAACCAGGATCATGTCCTCACCGAGTCGGGCCTTCGACAGCACGCCGAGAATCTCAAGATCGAACCTCTCTATCTCCACGCCCTCGAAGACCGACAGCCCGTAGCCCTTCATGCCGCGCTGAAGCTCAGATGAGCGCATCATCGCCTCCGGATCGAATCGCGGATTGTCCGCGAAGACCATCGAGACGCTTGCTCCGAACAGTATCAGAGCAATGAGAGCTACTTTTCGACGCATGGGTGATCTCCTCTGAAATACGGTGGCAGCACACTTATTCTCAAGCACTTACTTCTGCTCTTCTGACGCAGATTCCTGCCGTCATGCCGAACGGTCTGCACGATGTAGGGTCCACCATGCTTTCGTATCGTGCTTTCCGGACCTAACAGTGTTCGCAGACCGAACGGCCACATCGATCTGCGCATACAGTTGGCCCCTCCGCAGGAAGTGGGGGAGACTTCCCGGGAGGGACCGATGCGTCAACCGGCGTCACGCAGGTTTACGGGGTCAGCGTGAGAAGCTTCCGTGCGATCTCCGGATAGTCATAGATGAAGCGCAACTCCTCCTCCGTGAGGGGCTGCTGGTTGATCAGGTTGGCGTACTGCACGAGTTTGAGTATCTCTCGAGCATGCTCTGCGTCTCGGAAGGCAATGTCCATATGTGAGTAGACGTACTCGAGACCTGCGGTGCCGCCGTGCTGACCTGTGAGTATTTCGCGACCGGTCTTGGACAGCACTTCATGGCCGCGACCGAGGTCCTCGAACGCATAGAGTTCGTAGTTATGCCGATCCTTGAGCGCGCCATCCGCATGGATTCCCGACTCGTGGGCGAAGGCATTCTCACCGACGCCGACCTGATTGATCGGGATGGGCAGTCCGAAGGACCTGGAGACATACTGCGCAAGCCGGTAAGCCTTCGTGGTGTCGATGTTCCTGTCGAGATAATCCTTGTCGGCAAGGCCGGACGAGTGACGTAGTGCGAGGATACATGACACCAGGTCGGCGTTTCCGGCGCGTTCGCCGACACCGTTAACCGTGGTGTTGATGTATGCGTCCTGTCCCTCATCACAGACGGCGACCGCTCCGGCCACTGAGTTGGCGACCGCAAGACCGAGGTCATTGTGACAGTGCGTCTCCAGGGGCATCTGAACCTCTCGAGCGAGTTCACCCATCCGCCCGGCGATGGTGCAGGGGTCATCGTAGCCGAGAGTGTCACAGTACCTCAGAATCTGCGCTCCGGCCTCCTTACCCGCAAGACCGAAATCCTTGAGAAACTCCATGTCGGTGCGGGACGCGTCCTCAGCATTGATGCCAACCGAGGTGCAGCCGCCCTCAAGAGCCGCACGAACGGCATCCACCATCATGCTGATGATGTCATCTCTGCTGAACTTGCCGCGGAACTTCCACTCCAGCATCTGTTGAGAGGTGGAGATCGACAGGTTCAGATGCGTGAGATTGGTGTTCGTCAGAGCCTGCTCGACATCTCCAGCGACCGCACGCGACCAGCCTTCCAGTCGCAGGTTCTTGATCACCGGCTTGCCGTCGTCGTTCTCGAGTTTCTTCAGTTCGACGTTGCTGTTCAGGTAGTTCCACTCATGCGGGCTCAAAGGGAAGCCCAGTTCGCTGCCGAAGACCCCCATCTGATCGAGCAGGATGTTGATAATCGTCTTCTGCAGCTTGCTCAATACGATGCGTGCTGTCTGCTCGCCGTCACGATTAGTTACATCTACCAGTCTAATCTTGGGCACCTTATACAACTCCCATGAGAGACCTATGCAATACCGATCAGCGTCGCGGGCGATTCTCCAACCCGCGACGCACACTGGTTACGAGATTACGACTTAAGTCCATGCTTCCGTGGCGTTCTGACGCTGGCATTATAGCCAAATTGGTGGAGGATTTCAAGTGCGACGCATCCGATGGTGCGCTTGACCTTGCGCATCAGGCCCGCCTGTGTTATCCTGTATCATAGTTGAAAAGCGGCGATTGCCGCACGGAGGATCGTTGTTCGAGTCGCTCGAGAGCTTGTCTCCTGGCGGACGGGCAAAGATGCTGCGGGAAAGTTACATGGAGGCAGGACAGATGGCGACTGGAACAGTTAAGTGGTTCGACGACGCAAAGGGCTTCGGCTTCATCGAGCGCGAGGACGGCGAGGATGCATTCGTGCATTACTCGGCGATCGCGGGCGAGGGATACAAGAGCCTGGCCGAGGGCGCAAAGGTGGAGTTCGACGTGGAGGAGGACGACAAGGGCCCTCGCGCCGAGAACGTTGTGGTAGTCGAGAGTCCGGCCGACACGCCCAATATGTGGTGAGATCGGTTTGGAGCCGTAACCATCCGCGCCCGGTCATACGGCCGGGCGTTGTTGTTGTACACCGAGGTGAGCCGGCGCAGTGGCCGTCGGTAGCATCGGTTCGGTCCAGATGAGCCTTTCCGGCGGTGGCACGATACTCACGATGGCGCAGGCAGTTGCGCTTGCAATCAACAGTCGGAAATCGGTATAATTGCTCTCAACAGGATCGCCGTAACGGCGCACTGATGCCCATCGTCACAGTTGAACAGATCATCCTCAGGGGTATCGGTGCCATTACGATCTCCCCGCAAACCACTGCCCCTGTGATTACTGGTGGGATCATCACATTTATGAGCGGAGTGAAGTAGATGAGGCACGGACGCGGTCGAGGCCGCCGTCGCGGCGGTCATGGGTCCCAAAAGGATCCCTACGAAGAGGAAGTAGAGCCGCTATCGATTACCGACCGCCGAATGCTCGCCTGGTTCGCGAGGTATCTCGGCCCGCACTGGCCCACCCTGCTCCTGGGACTGGTGGGGATGCTGGGCGGGACCGCAGCGGCGCTTTACTATCCCACGCTGCTGACTCCCATCTGGGACGACGTCATCAGAGACGGCCAGATTGAGATGCTGCCCCGATTCGGCGTGCTGCTGTTGGTGACGTTTGCGGCCCAGTACTTCTTCAATGCGCTGCGGATGAACGTCATGCACCGTCTGGGACAGCGTTTCGTGCTGGACGTGCGTCTCAATACGTACGAGCATCTTCTGCGTCAGGGACTGTCATTTTTCGAGGCTCGCCGCACCGGCGACATCATGTCGAGGGTGTCAAACGATGTGAACTCCGTCGAGGACATGGTAGTTCACGGAGTAGACACCCTGATCTCAGATACGCTCATGGTTCTGGGTACGATGGGGATGATATTCGCGCTGAACTGGCGCCTCGCGCTGGTCGGCCTCGCGCCTCTTCCGATCTTTCTGGTCGGTATCATACTCTTTGCCCGGATCATCCGGCCGCTCTACGAGAAGATACGGGAGGAACTTGGTGAGATTAACTCACGCCTGCAGGAGAGCCTTGAGGGCGTCCAGGTGGTCAAGGCCTACCGGCGCGAGCCTCATGAGTTCGAGCGGTTCGAGAAGGACAGCACCGACTACTTCCAGGCGAGCGTCAAGGGCATCTGGCTCTGGACCACATTCTTTCCGCTGATGGGTTTTACCACTTCATGTGGGTTGATCCTCGTTATATGGTACGGCGCATCACTTGCGCACGCCGGACTCGCAACCGGCGGTACAGTGGTGACCTTCCTTGCGTACATGCAGCGCTTCTACGGTCCGGTGGGCAGCCTCGTGCGAGTACACAACACCTTCAACCGGGCGCTTGCGTCGCTTGCGCGCATCTTTCAGGTGCTTGACGAACAGCCCATCATCACCGAGAAGCCGGATGCAGTTGAGTTGCCCGAGATTGAGGGCCGCGTGGAGATGGAGAACGTGACCTTCCGCTACCAGACGGGCGAGGTGGTGCTCGGGGACGTCTCGGTGCAGGCGAAGCCCGGGGAGACGGTCGCCATCGTAGGACGTTCGGGCGCGGGTAAGACCACGCTGGTGAATCTGATTCCGCGCTTCTATGACCCATCAGAGGGCCGAGTGCTGATCGATGGTCATAACGTGCGCGATCTGACCCTTGACAGCCTGAGATCTCAGATCGGCATCGTGTTGCAGGACACCTTCCTGTTCAACGACACAGTGCGTAACAACATCCGCTATGGACGACTTGATGCCACGGATGAGGAGATCGAGGATGCGGCGCGCCGGGCATACGCCACCGAATTCATCGAGGAGCTTCCGGACAAATTCGAGACGATGATCGGCGAGCGTGGTGTGAAGCTCTCGGGCGGTCAGAGACAGCGCCTCGCAATTGCAAGGGCTTTGCTTGCCGATCCGCGAATACTAATACTGGATGAGGCAACGTCGCTGGTGGATACGGAGGCCGAGCAGCTCATTCAGAGGGCGCTTGAGGAGTTGCGTCACAACCGGACGACCTTCGTGATCGCGCACCGGCTCTCGACCGTACGAGACGCCGACACGATCCTCGTTATCGAGGGCGGGCAGATAGTCGAGGAGGACAGTCACGAAGAGCTCATGGCCCGTAATGGCCTTTACGCGGAGATGTACAATCGACAGTTCCGCATGGAGGATATCTGGTTCGACCAGGAGCGTCAGTTCGGCGAGCATCCGCCATCTTCGTAGAGATCATCATCGCACAGAGTACCCGGGGGTCGGAGAGGATACGCGGTGACTGAGACGCGTAGCAGATTGCTTGCGGCGCTTCGCCCCTATGTCATTCGGCGCCGGTTGATCGCCGCAGGGGTGGGACTGCTCTACGGTACTGCCGCTGCGGGTGTGATAGCCGCCGTGGTGAGCCTGTCAATGGGGCGCGCCGCTTTGAGCGATCCAATTGCGATCGCCATGATCATGGGCACGATGATCGTGCCTGCGGCAACGCGCGGAGTATGGCCGGTCTCTGCGCTGGAGGCCGCACTCGCGATAGAGCGCACCTTCCCCTTCGTGCAGGACAGGATCGCCTCAGCGGTTGACCTTCTTACGCGACGGACGGGTCGCGCGCCGCGTCGGGAGAGGTTCATTGCGCGCGTGTGCTCGGAGGCCATAGGCGCGCTGGAGAATCTGCCGGTGACACGGGCCGCGCCACTGCGGATAATGCGCACCCCCGGCTTCGCGGCTGCGGCCGGACTGGGACTGGCGGCACTCGCATGGACGGCGGCGCCGGTCAGGAAGCCGCCTCCGCCCGAGAGACCCGTCCCGGAAGTCATGGCGGAGACTCCCGAGCCGGACACAGTGGAACCCCCGCGCCTCTTCGACCTGAGCATCGTCGTACAGCCACCCTCTTACAGCGGCCTCTCCCGTCGCGTACTCGAAGATGAGATCGACGATATTCGGGCCCTCGCTGGGAGTCGGATTACGCTGCGTGCCTTCTGCGACAGCACGGATGCGGTGACCTCGCTTATCGTGGATCCCGGTGATAGCACCGCGCTCACGATGGAGGATGATGGACGCCTGACGCACTCATTCACGCTTACAGGACCACTCCGCTGGCGTCTCACTGCAGAAGACGCCTTCGGTGTCGCGCAAACTCCCTGGAGGAGCATCGAACCGATCGCGGACGAGGCGCCGGATGTGCGACTTACAAGCCCAGAGGGCGATCTGACGCTGGCTCGCGCCGCGCCGGTGCAGGTGGCGGCCGCGGCTATCGATGACTTCGGGATCAGCGCGCTCGGCATACACTACCGGCTTGCCGACGAGGACAGTTGGCATTCGCTGCCTCTGGAGTTCGCCCCCGGAACCGTGGTATCAGCATCGGCGCAATTGAGCGTTGGTGCGGTAGGGCTGCAGTCCGGCGCAGAGTTGCTCGTGCGCGCCTGGGCGACGGACAACGACGCGGTGACCGGCCCCAAGACGAGCGTCAGCGCGCCGGTGCGAATCAGGATCGAAGAGGCCGCGAGCCCGGACGCAAGACGCCGTCCTGAGACCCCGCTTGAGGAGGCACAGCGAGAAGAGGAAGACGCGCTGGATGAGCTTAAGCGCACCGCAGAGGAGTTGGATCGACAGATTCAGGACACCCTGGCGAGCGCCGCGCATGGTGAGGCCGTTGGTGAGGAGGTCGGAACGCAGCAGCAGCGGCCCGGCGTGGAGTTGCAGGACGCCGCGCGCAGGCTCCAGGAGCAGGCGGGAAGGCTCGACCAGGCGATGCGCAGAGCGGAGGAGCAACTGAGTGAGTCCGAGCAACTCAGCCCGGAGTTGGTGGACAGGGTCCGCGAGTTGCATGAGATGATGCGTGATCTGCTGGATGAGGAGATGCGGCAGGCCCTCGAGGAACTGCAGAAGGCGCTGGAGAGCCAGGACCTGTCGGAGATGCGCATGAGTCTCGAGCAGGCACGCGAGGCTCAGCAGCGGTTCATGGAGCGGCTCGAGCAGACGCTGTCGATGCTGCGACAGGCGCGGCTGCAGAGCGCGCTGGAGCAGTTGCGGCAGCGAGCGGAGGAGCTTGCGGGACGGCAGAAGGAGCTTACCGAGCGGAGCGTGGAGATACCGGAGGGGCGCTCCGCGGAGACGCGTGGCGCGGAGCAGCGGCAGAGAACGCTTGCACGTGACACCGAGCCTCTGGCCGATCAGATTGAAGCGAATGTGGATCAGGCGCGTGAGGTCTCGGATGAGACGGGGGCGAAGCTGGGGGCGATCGCAGATCGGCTGCTCAGGGAGGACCCGGCCGGGAGCATGAGGCAGGCCGCGAGCGCGCTCAGTCGGGGCAGTCCCTCGGATGCGTCAGCCTCGCAGGACGAAGCCGGGCGCTCGCTCGAACAGACGGCGGAGTCCCTGCGCGACCTTGAGGAGAAACTGGCCGCCGATTTCACCGCCGAGGCGCGGCGCAGACTGGCGGAGATGCTCCGCGACACTATCTGGCTCTCCCAGGAGCAGGAGGAGATGGTGGCGGATGTCGACAGATTGCGGACGCTGCGGCAGGCCGATCTTATGCGCGACAAGCGCCCCATCGAACCGTTACGGCGCAGACAGAGTACCCTGTCGCGGGCCGCGGAGAGCCTCGCCGGGCGGATGCGTGAGTTGACGCGGCAGACGGCGGCGCTGGATCCGTCGCTGCCGCGATCTGCCGAGAAGATCGCACAAGAGATGGCGCAGGTGGCGCGCGAGATCCAGGGGGCGGACATCGGCGGCGCGAGCCGCCGCGGGCGACAGACGATTATGGCGCTTAACAAGCTCGCGGAGAGGCTTCTGGAGTCGTCGGATGATCTCTCACAGCAATCGGCACAGTCCGCACTCTCTCAGTACATGGAGCAGCTTCGGGACCTTTCACAGCAGCAGCAGGATCTCGCGGAGAGCACCGGCGAGGAGGCAGGACGCCCGGAGGGCGAGGCTCCGGGTAAGAGCCCGTCACAGCTCGCGTACGAGCAGGAACTGATCCGCAGAGCGCTGGAGCAGATGATGCAGCGTGGCGAAGAGGCGACACAACCGATTGCCGATCAACTCGGCGGTGTGCCGGAGGAGATGGAGCAGGTAGAAGATGAACTGAAGTCGGGCAGGATCGAGCGAGAGACGGTAGAGCGACAGGAGGAGATACTCCACCGGATGCTCGAGGCGCAAAGATCGCTGTACCAGAGGGAAGAGGAGCGTCCTGAGCGCAAGGCTGAGCGTCCGGAGGCATGGGAGCCGCCCCCCTCGCCACCCGCGTTGTCACCGAGTTTGATGCGCGCACCGAAGCTGGATATAGACCGTGGGCAGGAGGCCCGGCGGCTGCCTCGCGGATATGAGGAGATGGTACGCGATTACTTCCGCGCACTGGGCGAAGGAGAGGCGGGACGATGAGGCTTCGACACCTGGTAACCACCGCTGTGATCCTTATGATCGTCCCGGTAGCAGTACAGGCTGAGGAGGAGACCTTCGCTGAGGCGATGGCAGACGCCGCCGGGCAGATGCAGGAGGGGCGCTACGAGGATGCCGTGGGAGCATATGAGCGTGCGATGGAGGCGGCGCGCAGTGACTCGGAACGGGCCCACGCGACGTGGGGCCTGTCGCGCGCGTTCGAGGCACGCGGAGATCGTCGGGCCACGATGCAGGCCCTGCGAGGTGTCCTCGACCTGCAGCCGGAGACGTCTGAATGCGAAGAGGATCCCATAGGCATCCGCTGGCTTGAAAGCTGTCTGCAGCAACTGGCACAGATCGCGGACAGACTGCGCGAAGAAGGGCTTGCCCGGCAGGCGCGGGAGCGTTTGGTCGAGCTTGCAGGCCCGGACTCATCGCAGGCGGCGGAGGCGTTGCTAAACCTCGCTCGTGTCGAGCGCGATGCCGGTGAGGTGGACAGCGCCATCGAGTGTCTCGATCGGATACTGGCGTCCGAGACTCAGACGGAGTTTCACCGGGAGGCGCGCGGCATGCTCGCGCAGATACTCGCCGACGCCGGGCACCACGAGCGGGCGCTGGCAGTTGCGCGGGAAGCGCCGGAAACGCGTCGGCCGCAGATGCTGATGCTCGTGGCCGGGGCCCTGGTGGACGCAGGTGAGTCGGAGACGGCAGCCGAGATTGCGCGCGAGGTGCTGGATGCGTCGCCCGACGACCAGAATGCGGCACGGCTCATCTATCAGATTGCGGTAAGCGAGGGCGAGCTTGCATCACTACGCGATCGTCTGGAGGCTGAGGCGGACGAAGAGGCCGGGGAGAGTGCGGTCAGGCTGCTGGCGCATATCGCGCGGTGGGGAGAGGACTCGGAGGCTGCAGTGACGTGGTACCGGCGACTTGTCGAGAATCATCCCGAAGATGCCGATCTGCGGGTGACGCTCGGGAAGCTTGCCCTCGATGCGCAGATGCACGATGTGGCCGAGGAGGCTCTGAGGCAGGCGCTGGATATCGCGCCGGATCATCAGAGAGCCGAGGTGGCGCTCGGCGAGGTACTTGTGCGACGTGGCAGGACCGACGAGGCGATCGAAGCCTTCAGATCCGCGGTGGACTACGATCCGCACGAACTGGGTACGGTGCAGTCTCTCGCACAGATGCTCAGCAGATACTCGCTTCACCACGCCGCGCTGGAGGCATTCGAGGAAGCTCGTGCGGTCGCGGACGATACGACGCTGCTCTCCTACGAAGTCGCGGGTGTGTTCAAGGCCCTGCTGAAGTACGAGGAGGCTGCGCGCGAGTATCTACAGGCCATGGAAGCCGACGAGCTTCCCCCCCGAGCTATCGGACATCAGCTTGAGCGTCTGGCCGCTGACGAGCTTGCGGGCGACGCGGTGTTGGAGATGATCGAAGCGTACGTGCAGCGAGTCGACTCTCCGGCGGAGGTTCGCCTTGCACTGGCCCGAGTGCTGCTCATCGCCGGACGAAGCGAATCGGCGCTGGAACTGCTGCAGGGTATACGGGAGGCCGCCGGGGAAGTCGTGCAACTCGGACGAGAGGCGCAGTTACGCGGAGAGACGAAGCTCGCACAGAGGCTCTACCTGCTCGCGCTCGACCTCGAACCGCATTCACGCCAGTCCGCTCAGGTGGCAATCAGGATGGCGCGCCTGCAGCATGAGGATGGCGCGTGGCGTGAGGCTTTAAGCACACTCGAAGGCGCCGTGGGACTCCGAGAGGATCCGGATGCGTTGCTGATGCGCGCGCGAATTCTTCAGTATAATGCGCGCCGACTTGAGGACGCGCGAGAGGTATGGAAGAAGCTTCTCACCGCGGCCGGAGATGACGCTGCATATGTTGCTGAAGCGCGCAGAGGCCTGGCCGACTGGCTCTTCTCCATGGGAAAGTTGGATGAGGCCGAAGAGGCCTACTCGGAGTTGCTGCCGGACGAGCCCGCAGATGATGACGAGGAAGGCCGTTATCTCGATCTGCCGCCGCCACCTCCAGGCTTCGAAATGCCGCCGATCGCGTCGCCGGAGCGGATCGAAGCGATGCCCGACGATGACGGCTCCGATCCGGGCTGGGCCATGCTACGGATCGCGGAGATCGCACTGAGACGAGGAGAGCTTCAGGAGGCGCGGGAGCGTTTCCGGGCGGTAGTCCGCGAGTACCCCGAGAGCGAACGGGCCAATGATGCGCTTGACTGGCTTTCGCTTATCAAGGAGAACTTCTCCGGAGAGGGACGCGCCGAGGAAGACTACCTTAGGGCGCTTCAGTTGCGCGACCGCGGTGAGATCGGCCCGGCGGAGGAACTCGCGCTCGAAATCGCCGGAATGCAGGGAGCGAAGCTCGCCGACAATGCCCTGTTGTTGGTCGGTGAACTGCAGGCGTTCCGTGGCGATGCGGAAAAGGCTGTGCAGACCTGGCTGTCGATACCGGATCGCCTGCCGGATAGTCTGCTGGCACCGGAGGCGTTGCTTGGAGCCGCCAGGCTCGCTCAGCGCGAGTTGGAGGACGTCGAGAAGACCGCGTCGATCCTGCGGCGTATCCTCGACGAGTACCCCGATTCTGCGGTCGCACATCAGGCGCGGTCAGAGCTGGACCTGCTACCCTCGCCGCCGTCATGAGGTTATCAGCAGGCTGCCGACTGAGGTCACAGAGATAACAACAGCCGATTGGTCCGAGGAGTGCATGAATGTCGGATCGCTTCAAGGGATTGCTGCTCGGACTTGTCGCCAGCGCTCTGTGGGCAAGCGTCTTCGTGGCCGCACGCTACGTCACCGCCGCTCGTGGCGTTGATCCGATCCTCACCGCCGCCCTCCGCTTCTCCATCGGGGCGGCTGTAGCGATCGTGCTGATAGTAGGTACGGGCCGCTGGCGTTCATTTACGGGGGCTTTTGATGACCTGCTCGGGCTGTCCGGGCTCGGCGCCATCGGGATCTTTGGCATGGGCGTCTTCGTCTTTCTGTCAGCCAACCTCACGACTTCGATCAACGGCGCGCTGATTCTCAACGCGAATGCCATCTTCATCGCAATCTTCGCCATCTTTCTTGGTGAGCGAGTACCGCCTCTGCGTTTCTTCGGTTTGATCCTTGGACTTGCAGGCTGCGGGATAATCGTGCTGGGGCAACCCGCCGCTCAGCAGTTCCCGGTTGTCAGCAACGTGCTGGGATCGCTCGCGGCACTCGCCGGAGCGATCTGCTGGGCGGCGTACACCGTCGGTGGCAAGCGCTACGTGCGCCGCCACGGTGGTCCTGAGGCCGCGACGGTCACCCTGATATCCGGCTCGGTGATGCTGCTGATCTTTGCGCTGGCCCGTCGTCCCGATCTTACGCTGGAGTGGCCGGAATTGCTCGCGATAATATGGCTGGGCGTCTTCCCCACAGCCGTGGCGATGCTTCTATGGTATCGGGCGCTGCAGCTTGTTGAGTCGAATGTGCTCGGTCCGACGCAGTACATCGCACCGCCGCTCGCAACTCTGCTTGGCTGGTGGCTACTTGGAGAACCATTGACCTGGAGCTTCCTTGTGGGGGCGGTGATCATTGTGATCGCGGTCTGGCTGGCGACCAGACCTCTACCGCGCCCGGATTGAGATGTGGCCACGCTTCATCACAACGGTCACCGGCTTGACCGGGCGTGGAGTCGAAGCTACACTCGACGCGGACGAGAACCTGCCGAGGGAGGGCGCGAGCGTGCGAGTATGTGTTCCCGATGAAGTACAGGACAATGAGAATCGAGTTGGGATGACACCGACCGGTGTGCGAAAACTCACCGAAGCCGGGCATGACGTGGTCATCCAGGCGTCAGCAGGTGAGGGCGCGGGCTTTGATGATGCCGCATATCGAGAGGCCGGCGCTGAGATTACGCCTAATGCTGAGACAGTCTGGGGCACTGCCGACCTCGTTGTCAAAGTCAAGCAGCCCACCGAGGAGGAATCTGCTCTCTTCCGGCAGGGTAGCGCGTTCTTTGGGTACACGCACACCGAGACCCGTCCGTGGCTGGCGCGGGCTTTCCTCGAGCGAGGTATGTCCGCTATCTCGTTTGAACGCGTCCGTCTTGAGGACGGCTCTCTCCCGCTACTGGCGCCGATGAGTCGCATCGCAGGGCACATGTCGATCCTGATCGGTGCGCAGCTTCTACAGACCGTTCACGGCGGCCCGGGTGTGCTCGTGGGCGAGATGCCGGGAACGGGACAGGCGCGCGTTGTCATCCTTGGCGGTGGTACCGTCGGAGAGTACGCCGCTCGTGCAGCGCTCGCTCTTGGCGCGGGGGTAACTGTCTTCGAGCTTTCCGAGCGGCGCAGGGCCCATCTTGCGGAGACCCTTCCCGGCGTGAAGTCGCTTTCCCCTGAGGCCGAAGCTATTGCCGCAGCGGTGGTCAAAGCGTCGCTGGTGGTCAACGCTACACCGATCATCTCTGACGCAGAGCAGCATCTCGTTACTCGTGAGATGGTCCGGACGATGCCGGATGGCGCGGTAGTCATCGATGTCACTGCAGAGCCGCGCGGAGCGATTGAAACCTCCTTGCGTCTGACCAGTCACAGTGAGCCGACCTTTGTCGAGGAGGGAGTCACCCACTACGTTGTCCCGAACATCCCCGGGGTAGTACCGCGCAGTTCAACCCTGTCGTTGGAGGAAGCGACGCTGCCTTACACTCTGATGATAGCCGATCTCGGGGTTCAGGGTGCACTGGAGAAGTCGTCCGCTCTCGTGGCTGGCCTGCTTTGCCTGGCCGGAAAGCCCATCGCCGAAGACATGCGCGAAACTGCCGGTTGATCCAGCAGGGAACCTCCTCCAGTGCGTCGAAGGCTATCTCAAGCGTGCCGCTCGAGCGCGTTGTCGGGGAGCTGCAGCAGCCCGACCGAGGGGTATTGACTGGAGGCTTGTTGCGAGCGCTGTCGTAACGCACAGTTGCACCTTACGGCGACCAGGTCGTCGCCGTGCATGTCTCGCTGTGGTATCGTGCCGTTCGGCTCACCGACAATCGCGACCAGGTGACGAAATGCGAATCTGCCTGTTCACAAACACATACCCTCCATCTCTTAACGGTGTCGCCAACGTCACTCACCATTACCGACGGGGGCTTTCCGAGCGCGGGCATGAGATGCACGTATTCGCGCCCGCCCCGAAGAAAGAGGATCCTTTCAAGGATGATCCGCTGGTCCACCGCTATCCCGCGATGAGTGTGCCGGGAGAAGTGGATTACATGCTCGCGCTCCCGATACCATTCACACTGGGCGTGCGCCGGGCCTTCGAGGATCTCAGGTGCGATCTCGTACACGTGCAGCATCCCGCGTGGGTTGGTGGCTGGGGTCAGAAGTGGGCGCGGGAAGAGGGTATCCCGGTCGTCTCCACGGCACATACGCAGTACGAGCTTTATGCGAATCGCACCCCTCTTCCTACCGAGTGGATTGAGCCCGCAGTGACGAGACACATCATCACGCACTTCAATCGCTGTCAGGCTGTTACCACGCCCGTCGAATGGATGCGCCGCAAACTCGTCGAGCGGGGTGTGCGAACCCCCGTAGAGCTTGTGCCGAATCCAGTGGATCTCAGCCTGCTGGGTGAGCCTGACCGGGCGGCAACGCGTGAACGGCTTGGTTTCACCAGCGAGCACAGGGTGATCGGCTACCTCGGCCGACTTTCCCCGGTGAAGAACCTCGCTCTCGCGATTGATGCAGTGGCACTGCTGGCACAGGAGCGTTCGGAAGTAAGACTGTTGATCGTCGGAGACGGCAGCGTGATGGATGCCGTGCGGAAGCGAGCCCGCCGTCGGCTCGGCGACAGGGCGGTGCTCACCGGTGCGGTCCCGCACCCGGAGGTGGTGCACTATCACGCGGCGATGGATGTCTTCGTGACGGCGAGCCGCTCTGAGACACAGCCTCTGGCCTACACTGAAGCGATGCACATCGGCGTCCCGGTGGTTGCGCTGGCCACCCCCGGAGCCCAGGACATGATCCGAACCGGTGAGAACGGCCTGCTGGTGCCACCGGAGGAGAAGACCGAGGGGCTCGCAAGGGCGATCGAGCGCGTGCTCGATGACTCCGCCCTTGCCGAGCGTCTGCGCCAGG
This sequence comes from candidate division WS1 bacterium, assembly GCA_003566775.1. Taxonomy (GTDB): domain Bacteria; phylum Armatimonadota; class Zipacnadia; order Zipacnadales; family UBA5352; genus UBA5352. The sequence continues at coordinate 2,998 of PXBW01000338.1, read as the reverse complement.
GAGGTCGGGAGTTCGCCCGCAGTTGCGACTATCCGGCGGTTGCCGAACGGCTCGAGGAAGTGTACGCTCTCGCGATGGAGCGATTCACCGCCGAGGTCGTCTGAAACAGCCAGCGCAATAATCGGCGACAGGGCAACATGAACTTCTGGTCCACCGCCTTACTCTCGCGCCACCTCGAGAACCGCCGCTCCCGATATCTCGCTCTCTTTGACCTTCTGCAACGCCTCATTCGCCTGTTCCAGCCCGAAGCCTGTGACCGTCGTCTCGATCTGTATCTCGCCGGCCACGCTCATCAGGCCCTCGCCATCCTCGCGTGTGAGGTTCATGACCGAGCGCAGTACCCGCTCCCCGTAGATCAGATCGTATTCAAACTCGGGGATCGGCGACATGTGTATCCCGGCACATACAAGCTGTCCGCCGCGTTCGAGCACCTTGAGCATCGGCGGCACCAGTTCGCCGACCGGTGCGAACAGTATCGCCGAGCGCAGCTTCACTCCCGGATCGTCGCCGACCTCGCCGACCCACGTCGCACCCATCTGCTCCGCGAACCTCCGGTGTCGCTCGGTATGACTGAATACATAGACCTCGCAGCCCCAGTGCCTCGCGACCTGGATCGCGATGTGCGCCGACGCGCCAAAGCCGACGAGGCCGAGGGTGGGAGCGTTCTGCGCCTCCGCTATGCGCAACGAACGGTAACCGATCATCCCCGTGCACATGAGCGGAGCCGCGTGAATGTCGTCGATCCCGTCCGGAACCGGATAGGCGAAATCCTCCGGGACCACAGTGTACTCCGCGTAGCCACCATCGACGTCCCAGCCGGTGAAACGCGCATCGGGGCAGAGATTCTCCATGCCTCTCCTGCGGAACTCGCAATCCTCCGGGGTGGAATGAACCCACGGCACGCCGACGCGGTCGCCGGACGAGAATCGCTGCGCTCCCTCGCCGAGCGCATCGACCTCGCCGACAACCTCGTGACCGGGTATTATCGGGCTGCGGTGCAGTTCAAGATCGCCCTCGACTATGTGCAGATCCGTGCGACAGACTCCGCAGGTGAGGACCCTGACACGCACCTCACCCGGCCCCGGTTCCGGATCAGGCACCTCCTCAAGCTGCAGCGGATTCTCCCTCACATCGGCCTGTTCGTGCAGCACCATCGCTTTCATCGCTCAACCCCTGGCAGAGCAATCTGAGGCGGTTCACTCATCACCGGGCTGCGTAAAGCCGAACTGGATCGCCCGGGCCGTGTGCGCCGGGGCCTTCACATCGCGCGAGCACATCTCCTCATGATGTCCCGGCAGCGGCTGGCGCATCACCGCCTCGACCCGCGCCCGCTGCATAGCCTCCACCTCTGGATTCGCGTCGATCACGTCAGTGTCCTCGTCAGGATCGGCTGTGAGGTCGTAGAGACATGGTTCCTCGTCCGCAAAGCCCGTCCCGATCTGAAGATTCCAGCGATCGTCGCGCACCGAGCAGTAACCTCGCGCGCGTCCCTCCGCCCAGTCCGCCCACGCGATCACCACGTGATCGCGGATCGCCTCGACCTCACCGGTTGCCAGCGGCCAGAAGTCCTCCCCGTCCATCTGTGCCGGGACGCCGCACTGCCCCAGCAGCGTCGGCGCAAGGTCGTGCGCCTGCACGAAGCCGTCGAAGTGCGCGCCGCGCGGGCCGTCGGGGTGGCGCAGGTGCATCGCGATCTGTGTGTTGTACCGGCGCAGGTTCTTCGGCGACTTGCCGAAACGCCCATGATCGAGGATCTGCGTCCCGTGGTCGCTGGTGAGCACCACGATGGTGTCATCCCACAGCTTCAGCGCGTCGATAGTCTCCATGAAGCGCCCGATGCACTCGTCAACGAATGTGACCTCGCCGCAGTAGAGTGCCTTCACTCGCGCGATCTCCTCGTCGGTGGCCTCCGGCCCGTGGTGCGCCCAGATGAAGTCGATGCCATCGTAGTCGGGCATGTACATGTCGGCGTACCTGCGCGGCGGGTCCCACGGCTCGTGCGGATCGAAGCCATCCACCCAGAGGAAGAACGGCGCGTTCGCGTGATTGTCCTCCAGCCAGCGGCTTGCCGACGAGAACACCCGCGCGGGAAGATAGTCGTCCTCAGACTGCCGGTCGCGGTTGTTGAGGAAGTACTGCAGCAGCACGAGGTGGCGCTGCCAGTCGATCGGCTGGCGGCAGACGCGCTTCATCAGAGGCTCGACCATCTCGCGCGTGCCGCCGCGCCAGTGGTCATCGACCTGCCCGCGCACAAAGTCCCACGAGCAGAAGCCGCGCGTGTAGTTCATCGTCGGCTTGAACATGTGATGGGTATCGGTGACCAGACCCGTGTAGTAGCCCCGGCGCACGAGTATCTCCGCGAGCGTGTCATGCTCGGGCGGGACCTTGTGCCAGCCGGCGGCGTGGTGCCAGTGGCCGCGGCGGTCCACGTTGAAGCGCCAGGGGAAGCAGCGCATTCCGGTCATCAGCGAGCGCCGGGCCTGAAGTGTCGGCTGGCTCTCACCGAAGGCGCGGTCGAAGTTCGCCGACTGCGCGGCAAGCTGGTCCATCGCCGGGGTGCGTATCTCCGCGAGCCGGCCACGGTCGCCGACGATGTCCGCGCGGAAGGTGTCGAGGCAGATCACGATGATGTTCATCGGTGGGCTCCCTTTCTGATAGGTCAGCGCACCTGCGGACCTCCCCCTCCCGACGGGAGAGTGGGCTGCGGGGAGGCATGTTGCTCGCTGTAGTTTGCCTTGGAGCAGGCCCTGACCTCCCGTCTCACCCGGGTCCTCCCCGAAGGGACGAATGAAGCAGGCACGCGCGGGCCTCTGCCGAGAAAGAGAATCGCACGCTGCAACCAATTGCAGGTGCCAGTCAACTGACCTCGAATCTTCTTCGGTAACTACTCACCTTGTGGTATCAGGCGCGTTGTAGGAGGAGGCTGTCGTCAATAGAGGGTCCGAGGGCGTCAGTGAGCGTTTCGAAGGCATCATGACCGTTCTTATTGGCCGTCTGC
>PXBW01000030.1 GCA_003566775.1 candidate division WS1 bacterium | reverse complement strand
GATGGTTGTGTTCGCGGAGCAGGCAGGTCAGACCTTCATCACCGATGATCGCTCGATCACGGGGCGGGCTCAACGCGACCTCGATCGGACGAGCCGAAGAAGCTGCTGCCCCCAGGGGATTCTTCCGAGGCACCACTTCAGTGCGTTCCGGGGCATTCGTCGGATGCGCTGCCTGCGCTCTCCGGTCCTCGCGATGCGACACGCCTCGTCCATGTCGGCAGCCGTCTCGAACTCAATCGCGCGAGAGAGAGTCACTCGGAACCGCCTTCCCCGCGACCGCTCAACCCTGTCTCGGTCAGCCGTATAGAACCGGGGAAGCACTCTCGGGGCGTCGGGACACAGTTCTGTGAACGCAACGGAGTACGCAAGGCAATCGCGACGCCGCTTCGTCGGATGATGTTGCTCCAATACTGTCTCCGGCCCGACCTTCTCAAGGTGCAGAGTCTCCTCTGCGTCCGCAATCACCTGCTCCCCTCGCTCCGTGCGCACCAGGACCGCCGACACTCCCTCATCTGAGTGCGGCGCTCCATATCCATCGCCACAGGCGATGTCGGCCAACACGTTGAATTTGTCGAAGCACAGGCGGCAGCGCACGGGTGTGTACGGATCCTTCAGTCTCATGCGCTCGTTGCGATCGAGGAATATGCCTGCCGCGTTGTCCGGCTGCACATGGACGTCACCAGGCCAGCCTCTGTCTCCTTTGTTCTTGTAGTCAAAGCGTGCGATCCTGCCGGAAACGCCTGCCAAAGACTTCAGTCTATCTATCAGCAGTGTCGAAAGCGTACGCTCGCAGAACAACCCCAAGCGAATCGTCTCCGGCAGATCGAGCAGCCGCGCCGCGTGCTCGATCCCATGGAGGTGGCAGGGAAGGCCGACAACCGCGACTCGATTGCAGTCCATCAGCTCACATAGCGTGGCGTTCAGCGCGACGGGACAATATCGAGACTTCTGCGAGGTTGCGAGTTCCCCAGGCGCACGTGCCACGAATGCTTCGTGCCGCAGCGGATCTTCGGGCGACCAGCGCGTGACCAGCGCCGCTTGCACTGAACCTGTTTCAAGAAGGTGGCGAACAATCGCGGTCACGACGCCTCCGCTTGCCGCGTTCAGGCGGGCATCAACACTGCGCGCCCATCCCCAGTAGGAAGCCCTGATCGTGCCCCGATCAGGATTGCTTATGGCTTCGAAGGGCTTATTGTGCTTGTCAGTGAGCATCGCTCCGGGGCACACACTGAGGCAGAGGCCGCAGCGGGTACAGAGGGAAGCGTCGGGCATCTGAGCGACCAGAAGACCCGCGGGTGTGTCTGTCATCGCCAGGGCGCTGGTAGGGCATATGGCGACACAGGTCCCGCAACCACAGCACAGGTGGCGCGCAACGACGGAAGCGACTACGTTCAGATCATCCGTCTTCACTCCAGGCACTCCTTCATCAACGCCACAGCCTCATTGAGGACCCTGACCGCTGACAGCTCGTGCGCTGGAACGTGCTTCTCAAGCGATTCCGTGATGCTCTGGCGCCTGTTCCATGCCTGATCGCACATATCCACAACCATGCCATCGTCTAAGCCGTTATGCTCCAAAACGTATTCTCTCAGCCCGACACTCTTCATCAGCTCCCGATACTTATGCGCCCAGGCGATTGAGACCACCGGCACGCGCAGAGACATCGCCGCGACTATGCTGTGGAAGCGCGAACTGATCAGCAGATCGATCTCACCTATCATCGCTTTCAGTTGCTCCGCCGAATAATCGTTCAGCGCGGCGCAGAGATTGCCGGAACTGGAGAGCGCCTCTGTGATGACCCCACATAGGTAGCGATCATCGGGAACTTCGGCGGGACGCTGCTTGATCTCGTGCGGCATAACGACAACCTGACAACCCAGCTCTCCAGCGAAGTGACGGGCAACACTGATGAGTTGATCGACATAGGTGTTCTCCCGTCCCTCGCCCGGCGTCCGTTCGTAGACTCGCATGTTCGGCACGATGCCTACTAGAGGAGCTTCATCTGACGGGATACCGATGCTCTCGAGCAGTTCACGGCCGACCTCTCGTGGCGCTCCCTCGAAGCTAAAGGCGATGTCGCTCGCAAGTGATACCTTCTCGGGTGTGCAGGAGGGAAGCGTCTTCAGCCACTCAAGGGACTCGCGATCCCTGGCGTATAGACGCATAGCGCTTCGCAGCAGTTGATCGGCGGACCTCCGCGACTGCCACTTGCGAAAGGGGCCCCACGCCTGCGGCAGGTAGATTGACGGCACATCCGCCATCGCCAGCAGTTTCACGTCATCCATGAGGGAACTGACTACCAGTCCTTTTGCCCCCGTCCGAGTCCAGACGTCGCCCACGCCATAGCCGGTGATATCAACGAGGAAATCGATGCGGGCATCGACACCGGTAACGGCCTCAACACAGCGGAGGGCAGCGCGGGGGGATATTATCCTCCCGACGCCCCCGACAACGGTGGCAATGATCTGCCTGCCGCGTCCGTGGTAGCGGAGTCCGGCTCTGGGCTCAAGACCGCGAAGCTGCGCGGGCGACCACTCCGCCCCGCGGGTGAGATCGAGCAAACCGACAGCATCGGGGATCGCGGCTATGATCCCGCTTTGCACGGAGCGGATCATCGCCTCCGCCCCTTTGTTCTCGAATGTGGCGCCTCTGATCAGTATCCTCTGAGACATGTCCGTGAAATCTCCATTTGCTGCAACGGAGCAACGCAGGCCACCACTGGATCGGTCAACGGGTGTTCAACAGATCGCATCGAACCGATCTGGAGCGCCTACGATTGCTCCAGGTCACTGGGCGGCCGTTGATCGACAAACATTTCGTGCCATAGAGAGATTGTGAATAGCTGGTGCAGAAAATAACCATGATCACGCTTCCCAGTCAGGTATGCCTGCCAGGCATCGCGCACCGCGTCACGATTGACGTATTGGAAGAGAGGCGCGTCATCAGCCATTAGAAGACCCTCTGCGTGTTCGCGCCATATTGTGCGAAGGTAATGCCCATAGGGCGGGTACTGCCCTCGAATAGGCGATATGATGCTGGGAGCAAACTGGTTACCCATGTACCGCAGTTTTCGGAAGACGCGGCTTGACCAGTAGCGCGAGGCGGCCGCGGTGGCGTCGATTACTCCTCTCGCCTCATCACTTAGATCGGTACTACATGATATCTCAGCCAGTTCAGGCAATGTGATTCGCAGGGCATCAATGTAAGCGCGTCTCTTGTAGCGGGCCTCCACGGGAAGGCTGAGCGTCGTGTCCACCAGAGTGTTCCCGAAGAAAGGAATCTTCACCCGCATTCGCGTTGCTTGCATATTGATCGCATATGATATCAGGCGACGCAAGCGATTGCGGATGTAGAAGCTCTGACACCAATCAGGTACCCTCTCCTGCCGACAGCCATGCATCAACCCCTTGAAATCCTCCACCACTGCTCGTTCCAACGCATCTGCATCGCGGCCTACCGCTCTCAGGCCAGCGAACAAATCTTGCAGTGGCGGCGCGTCGCCCCGCACAGTGTTCCAGTGCCGTTTGAGGACACCCTCCTCATTGGTCGCGCGGAGCATCCAATCCTTGATCGGCACGCTCGAGAATGTCGTTTGACCATTGAGCAACACGTCACTAATCTCGCTGATCGGTTCGCCCAGATGTGAGTGATGGAAGTGGTAGCATGATACCTGACCTTCGGTTATCCAGACCGCGCGAGGCCAGTGTTCGAAGTGTCTTTCAGGTTTGATCTCGTAGACATGGTGATCAGTTCCGCAGGACCTTGCCACGGCATGCGCCCGTGGCGTATCAGGACATCCATCTATGCCGAAATGATGAGTGGATATCTGTCGATGAGGGGCCACCAGGCCCACGATAACGCGAGAATCCATACCCCCGGAAAGCAACGCCCCGACCTGCAGACCCTGAGTACGATGCAGTGAGATCTGCGGAATCTGCTGCTGCATAGCTGCGGACGCAGCGTCTCGCTGCGCCTCCCTCGTTTCAAGTTCCGGAGCCGCGGAGAACCTGAGATCCCAGTATTCGGCTGTCTGGAGTGTACCGTCAGAGATGATGCACTCGGTCGCTGGCGGAAGGACCTTTACATCCTCAAAGAGTGTTCGGGCACCGAGCGGGTGAGCAACCGCGAGGAACTCGGCGAGAGCAAGCCAATCGACCTGTTTGCGCAACGCCGGTTTCGCGGCCAGGAGACCCTTGATCTCTGGCGCGAAGATGATCTCATCGTTACTGAGCGCGTAGTAGAGTGGAAGAAACGCGTGCCTGTCAGTGAGAATCGCGACCTTCCCACTCGTCTTCTCAACAAACACAGCCACAAAGGTACCTGATACTCCGGCTAACGCATCCCGACCCCGCGCAAGATAGAGCTCAAGAATGTAGTGAGCATCATTCTCTGTGTCAAAGCCACCAACATCGTCAGACAGATCCTTACGTTTCGCAGCGTCGTCGTAGACTTCACCATACAGAAATCCGATCCAGGTACCATCTTTCGAGGAGACGGGCTGGTCAATGTCGCAGTTGACCGGGAGATCGATGCGCCCCACGGTCGCGGACTGATGGCCGCAGAATCGCTCCACCTGAACAACGTATTCGGGTGTGTGACACATGATGTCACACATTGCCGCGATGCGCTGATCAGTCGCAGCCTGATCGCGGTTGTGTCCGAAGCGTATGATGCCAAAGAGTCCGGGCACTTCGTTCGCCTCCCTGCGAGATTAGGCCCTACCGCCGACTTTTCGTGCAAGCATCGCCCTGACCTCCGCATAGCTCGCACGCACTTCTAGGAACGGGTTAAAGCATATCAGAGCATAGGTTGCGATGAGAGCCGCGGAGGTTGATGCAATCAGCGTAACTGCGGGGGCTGCTCCGCACGCCCTCGCAATCTGTTGCACTGCATAGCAGAACACTGTCCCGCCAAGAGCAGCCAACAGGGGCCCCCTGAGCGCTCCGATATAATCGGACACCCCGAAACGAGCGGCGAGGAATACCAAGTGCGCTACTAGGCCGAAGATGACGAAATTGACAGCAAGCACTCCCCACGAAACCCCAACAATCCCCCACTTCGCCCCCCACCATGAGGCAGCGGCAATCAAAGCGGCATAGAGTGCCTGTCGCCATAGCTGACCATAAACGTAGCGTGTACCCATGGCTTTGGCAAGTGCATTGCTCGGACTCGTGATTACCTTCAAGGCTCCCGCTAAAACCATGATCTGAAGGGGAATAATGGCGCCCTTCCATTGCTCTCCGAATATCGTTGGTATCAGTTCTGGTGCAGTAATGACGAGCAGCCCTAGCAGGGGCCACGTGAGTAGGCCAACAGTTGTGAGAACCCGCCTGAATGCGGCTCTGACTCGCGGCAGGTCGTCCTGCATCTTCGCGAATGCTGGGAAGAGTACGGGATAGAGAGTGGTTGTCACAATCGACAGCGGAAATGTAGCCAGTGTGTAAGCCTTTGCGTAAAGACCAAGATCATCTGCTTCCAACCGACGTCCGATCACGAAATAGTCCACGCGGGTCGCGATGTGGTTCATGAGACTGACGCCGGTAGCTCCTGTGCCAAACCCGTAAAGGTCCCCGATCCCCCGGAAGCTCGGCACTATCGGCGGAAGGTAGCGGGTGAGGATACACAGCGCCACGGTGCTCACCGTACCGCCTGCGAGCGGAGCCCCCACCAGAGCCCAGTAGCCGTAGCCCAGCAGCGCCATAGTGATTCCGACCGCACCGTATGCTAAGCTGCTCGCGAGTGCGGCGAAGAAGGGCGTCCTGAAATCGAGTTCACGCTGCAACAACGACCTGGGCACCACCTCCAAAGGCGAAAGCAGGAACTTGAGCGCGATGATCTTCAGCACAGAGATCATGCGCGGCTCATCGAAATACGCACCTACGTATGGAGCTGAAAGAAACACCCCGGCGTAGAGCAGCACTGCCATAATCAGCGTGCCCCAGAAAACCGAGCGAGTATGTTCGTCGCTAACCTCCTGCCGCTGCACCAGGGCCTGCCCGAGACCCAGTTCGCGAAATACGGAAGCGAGTCCGGTAACCATCGCGGCCATGGCGACGATGCCGAAGTCCTCCGGCATCAGCAGTCGCGCCAGTACGATGGACACGACCATCTGCAGCGCGGTGTTGATGCCCTTCGATAGGAATTGCCACCCCGCGGCGCTGCGGGCACGCAAACCTATGTTGTTCGCTGACCGGTTAGATGGATGTTCCATCAGTGTCCTAACAGGGTTATGCGAATCAGGGTGGAGTGGAGGCAGGGCTGCCTGAGTTGACGCAGAGTGAAGGTGATGATACACTGGTGTCTGATGGGATGTCAAGCACACTGCCGCGCATCAATGTAATGCTGTGTCATCACCGAAGCGCGAGACAGCGTTCTGATCCGCCGCCCACGACCCGAACCGCGTCGTCAGATTTGTGTTGGAGGCACCGTCCACCATATGGATTCGCAGCTATCTCTCCCTCGCGTGAGCGTAATCATGGCGGTCTACAACTGCGAGGAGTACGTAGGTGAGGCGATCGAGTCGGTGCAGACACAGACCTGCAAGGACTGGGAACTGATCTGCGTGGACGACGCATCCACCGACAAGTCCGCGAGCGCAGTGGAACGCTATGCGGCTTGCGATTCTCGTGTGAGACTGCTTCGCCATGCGGAGAACCGCGGACCAGCTGCGGCACGCAACACGGCCGTAGCCCATGCCCGCGGCGAATTCGTGGCAGTGCTCGACTCAGACGACATCGCCCCAACGGATCGCTTAGATATCTCGCTCAGGGCTTTCGAAGAGGAGCCTGAACTCGGCCTTCTTGGCGGGCAGCATGCCGTCACAGGGCGCGCAGGTGAGGTTCACGAATTGGTTGCGCGTGACCCGCTCGACGACCGGCAGTTCAAAACCGAATTGATGAACCAGCGCATGCCGGTACCCCACTCGTCGTGCATGATCCGCCGGGAACTGCTTGTGGCAATCGGCGGCTACGATGAGCGCCTGCCCTCTTCCCAAGACTACGACATGGCCCTGAGGGTGAGCCCGCTGAGCCGATGTGCGCGACTTGGCGAACTGCTACTTCACTATCGCCATCGCCCCGGCCAGATCACCGAGCAGAATACGTTCGCCCAGGCGCTCTACTGCGAATTCGCACTGCAACGCGCCCGCGCCCGTAACGAAGGCAGGAGTTTCGATGAGGAAGCGGCGCTCCGGCGGATAGAGCAGCGCATTTGCGGCCGGCACGGTTTTTCGCGACCTGCATCACTGCGACTACGCGGTCTTGCGCTGCACGCTATACACAGCGGCGATCACAGGCACTTTCGCCGGCTTATCGGCCGATCGCTGGCCTACTGGCCATTCTCGCTGAAGACACTTATCTGCGCCTCAATGACCCTGTTGCCTGCATCGGTGCGCACAAAATGCGCTAATCTGTGGAACGGGCTGTGAAGCCTCCGAATACCCGTGAAAAGGACCAGATGGATGCGGCAACCGCTCGTTAGCGTTATCATCCCAGCCTACAATGAAGCGGATATCGTCCATCGAGCCATAGATTCGGCCAAGCGCCAGAGTTGGAAGGAGCTTGAACTGATCGTCGTGGACGACGGCTCGACGGATGGTACCGCCGACCGTGTGCGGTCGCGCTATCCGGACGTGACGCTTGTTGTGCAGGAAAACACCGGGCTTCCCGGGGCGCGCAACGCCGGTGTAAGGGCCGCCTCAGGCGAATATCTGGCGTTCCTTGATGCCGATGACGAGTGGAGGCGAGACAAGACCAAGCTTCAGATGCGTGTGCTGCTGGACAACCCATCTGACGTGGTCGCCTGCAACGCCGTCAAGCGCAGGGGGTCTCGCGACTTCCACTACAACGACATCCGGCGTCCGAGGATCTCCGAGGTGAGCATGCTGGAGCTTCTCGACCATCCACCTTATCAACGACCGGCGGGCGCCGG
>PXBW01000315.1 GCA_003566775.1 candidate division WS1 bacterium | reverse complement strand
GGGAATCTCGATCTCAGCCTCCTCGGGCTCCTCGGGATCGGTCGGTGTAGGAGGCGTCGGAATATCCGGTGTTGGCTCAACCGCGATTCTGCCTCTTGCGCTCCCCTCGGTGATCACCTGCACCAGTTCGTCGAACAGATCGTCGGCCATCTCCTCGCGACGAACCAGGTAGTCGTCCTCGGAGAGGTCCCGGGCACGGTTGAATGCCTCGAGTATCATCAGTCGTGCACCCTGTCCAACCACGATCTCATCTGTCTCCCCGCGTGGTGTGGTCGGTATCTCCAGCACGTCAGGGCCAGGTGGCCGCTGCGCAAGGGTCTCCTCCGGCTCTTCGGCTTCGGTCTCCGTGGGTGTCGGGCGTTCAACGGTGGGTGTGGGACTCCCCGTCACCGGCTCCTCCATGATCACCATCGTCTCGCGCGGTGTCGCCGGCTCAGCGGGCTCCTCAGGTTCATCGATCTCGGTAACTTCCACGGTTGTGGCATCTGGAAGCGCGTTGCGGAACTGGCGTGCCCAGATAGAACCGAGCATCTCCGGCGTCATCCCGTTGGCCTCCGCCTCGGCGGGATACACCGAAAGAACGCTCTTCCCGTTCAGCATGATGGTCCACATGCCGTCAACCTGCTCGAGCGATACCTCCAGAGAAGTCGGATCATCGGTTGCCGCGAGGATCTCTTCTATCGCTTCATCCGCCGCAATAGCGCGGTGTTCCACCGTCTCGTGTGTCCCCGCCTCACGCACTCTCGCCACGACCTCGCCACCGACCATTATGTCGGCGGTATCTTCGGCAGCCACAAGACTCACTGCGCCGATCATCATCAATACTATCGCATACCATCTGCCCCGAAGCATTGTCCAACCTCCAGAATTCGCTGTTGCGGAGCACCGTCGGCCAATGGGCGCCTCTGACGTCCTTTATTGGGTTCACTATAAGGGATACATTCAACCCCCGTCAAGCCGGGGACAGAGCCTGATCAGACAGGGCGCGACACCCTGTTGCCTGCGGGTCGGCAACATCGGATGTAGGCCTGTGCTCACCCTGCGGCACTCTGCTCCAACGCCTCGCAACGCGTCGTCATCTTCCCGGATGCATGGTCATCCACGCTCCCGATCCCTCGGGTACTGTCACTTCCTCATGGTCATCGATCCGCCAGCCTTCGGGCGCGATCACGCGCGCTTCCACTCCACCGGGCACCGAGGCGATCAACTCGACGCCCCCGGGCGTCTGCTCCGCAGTGTTCTCTGTCTGCATCCATGAGACCTCGATCGGCCCGGAAACAGTGTACAACGTCCCTGAGGCACGCGAGATCAGATCCGGACGCGGATGGATAACCGCGCGTTCAAAGCCCGCAGCGGCGCACCCTATGCCGAGCAGGTGTCTTTGTATTGCATGGTTCGGCACCGATGACCACGGATGACAGAGGCTGTCGAGTTCATCGCCTGCGAAGGTCTCCCACCACGTAGTGGCTCCCGCCTCTGCCATCTTCCCCCACAGATCGCGGATCGTGTCGAGCATCTCGCGATGCATTCCAGCCTCGGCCATCGCCTCCGCGAGGTAAATCCAGAAGTAGGGGCTGCACCTGCACAGGTCCGGGGCGTCCTCGCGGGACATAGTGACGCGTTCGAGTACGCTTCGGCTCCGCTCGGGCGGGCAGACACCGGTCAGCACTGCCAGCGCGTTGATCTGTTGGCTCACCTGCTCGGACTGCCGCCCATCCACCAGCGCATCCACGTAAACCCCTTGCTCGGAGTCAAAGAACGCGGCCTCAATCCGCTGCGCAAGTGCTTCAGCCTCGGCCGTTGTCCTCACCGCGTGGCTCTTCCTGTCCATCGCCTCCAGAAGCTCGGCGCGACACTGCAGCGCGCGCAGCAGGAAGAGGTTCAGGCCCGCACTGATGCCGCGCCGATCGATGCCCGGATGCGGGAAGTTGTGCCAGCCGAGGCCGGGATGATCGATGAACAGCGTGCCCTCTCCCTGCTCCTGAGAGGCAATGGCGTCGATCTCCACAAGACCGGTCACCGGACCGATGCGTTCCCGGTACCAGTCGAGGACGCCTTCCACAACCTCGTCGAGTCGGCGTGGGACTCCGAGGTCACCGGTATGCCACCACCACTCCCTCAGTGCCCAGGGAAATACCAGCGTATAGTCGAACAGGATCTGCCCCAGGCTGGAGAAGATCGACGCAGGAAGCTGCCCGTCATCCAACTGCGCCGGCTCGGCCGAAAGCAGCAGATGCCTCAGGTGACTCGCGTCGCCGGTATGCGCGAGCGTCCAGAGCCCGATCCACGCTGCGTCCCCCCAGTAAGCCGCCTGTTCGCGTGTGGGGCAATCGACGTGCACCTCCTGAGTGCCGACCTTCAGCGTATGTACGCCTGTATGCCAGATGCGTTCCAGCGTATCATCCGATGAAGAGAAACGCGCCCGCCACGGCAGATCGGCCTCTCGACGCCATACTCCGAGATGATGCACAGTCACCGGAGCGTCGAAGCCGCGCAGGACCACATGGAGGTAGCGTAGCCCGTGCCAGCCGAAGCTGCGCCAGCGCTGCCGTCCCTCTCGCGTAATGTAGCGGCCTGCGTACCTGGTGCGCTTCCGGTAGCACCACGGGCGACCCTCGCGGAGAAGCTCCGCCGGGGCGATCTCGACCCGGCCCCCGGCAGGAGCCTCGATGTCAAGCTCGATATGCCCCGTGATCTCCCGACCCATGTCGAGGGTGAAGGCGAGACCGTGCTCGGCACTGAGGCCCTCAATGGCCTGTGGGGCCGGCAGTTTCAGCCCGCTTTCGAGTGCGTTTAGCGTACTGTCACTGATGGGTTCGAGCGGCTCGCGATCCAGAAACTCTGTCAGATCAGGATCGTCTTCCGGCCCTGGGCTGTCCGGGACCGTTCGCCATGCCCCGACGAGCCCGACCGGCGATTCGGTGTGCTCGCGCAGCAGCGGTCTGTGTCGGGGGAAGAGATTGCGCGGCTCCACCTCGACCACGGTGGCTCGCTCCCAGTCGCTGTCATCGAAGTCCAGCGAGTTCCAGCCCACGGACTCTCTACGGGCATCATAGTACTCGGTCCACCCCATCGCCCAGTTGCGTCGGGGCACATCGCGCTCCCAGGCATCCGAAAGCAGCGCAAGCCAGCCATCATCGGTGCCGAGAGTGCGTGAGACTCCGTCGGCACCCTCCCAGAGCAACTCGGCAAGCAGCCCCGCGTTGCCCTCAGGTCGTGAGTGCGATCTGACACCCCACCAGTTGCCCAATACCGCCAGTAGATTGGTACCGCCGCGCATGATGTCGGTGAGATCGTACTCGTCAACCGGGCGCGTGTTGCGTACGAACGGCCCGGGCCCCTGGCCGATGTAGCGCCCATTAAGCCAGGCCATGTAACTGGTGTCCGCGGTTATGCGCAGGACGGCTCTGAGAGCCGGTTCCGGCGCCTCGAACGCTCTGCGAAAACAACAATAGGCGTTGGGATACTGCTCCGAACCCCAGATCCACTGCGCGGAAAGACGCATGGCGCAACACTCCCCGGCTCTGTATTGCGGCCTTCTCCGTTGTGTGTTTCCGCCCCGCCCTATGCCTCACCTCTTCGCGCCTTGCACTTCCCGGGCAGGGCAGGCGCACCGGCGGCGGCCACCACTGCGGCAGTTTCTTCTTATGTGTACTCTTCGCGCCCCGCTGATTGTGCTATTTCCCACAACGTTGCCCGCAATTCTTCCCTGTTTCGGTCAGGGAAAACATCTACCAACGTGTCAACCATCTCCGTCACTTCAGGAAACTGCTCTATACCGTCTGGATAATCTACTTCCCTGATCAGCAAAAGCAGAGAAGGTTGATATTTTTCTCTTATTACATTAGCTACACTTGCCTTTCTGTGAGATGCTACTTTATGTACCTTACGAATTAAATCTAGGTAAATCCGTGGTTTGACGAAAGAGGGACCATGTGTAAGCCAATGGGTTTCCTGGTCCCCAAAGACAATACAGGCGTAAGACCAAAAATCTGATTCGGTTCCGGCCAGGCGTTTAGCCAGATATTTGTCAGCCTCAAGCTCATCTTCCTCAGCCGCAATCTGTTCAGCCCTTTCTTCAATGTCGTCGTAGATAGCGACATTATGGCCGTGTCCTATGAACGTGAGGTGTTTGACCCCGGGATCTTCAACATCCAATATGAGTTTACTTCCATCTACTCTATCCGACGGTATCCGTTCCATACTGCATTCTCCCTCAATCGTACTTATTTGCTTTCACCTCTCTCATTCAACCCCTAACGCCTGGTTGACTCAATCCTCCCACCATTCAAATTATCTGTTCCGCGTCCCGTTGCCGTGGGCTCCTGCGCACCACTGCGGTACATATGGGTCGCGGCCATCCTCCGGATCTCGATTCCTTCGGTGGCAATACGGGTTGATGTTCCATTCGATGCGCCCAAAACTGACCGGCCGCGAACCTGCGCCGGAGCATCAGTAGAATCGCCATTCCTGCCCATGGAACCCATTGTCACCACAATTTGGCGTGACGCTTGACGCCGACGGTTCATGTCGTTATAATAATCAAAACACGACGAGGCGGCCCGCAAGTGACCGCGGCGGGTCGCGTCGTATGTAGATAACATGGGCACTCATTCGAGTGTCCTCTCTTAGTAAGTATCATTAACCGCACAGGTGGCGCATATCCAACATGTCTATGCGGAAAGACGGTGCTATCGCGGCGGTGCTGTCGGTGCTGGCGATAGCGTTTGTTTCGTTCAGCGCATGGTTCACACTCAGCTTCGATCCAGACTGGAACGAGATGCTCGGGAGCTTCAGCACGGGTGCAACGACGCTCATGCTGGTTCTCGTCGCCGGAGGTCTGCTGGCCTTTGCCTTCGATCGCGGGCAGCAGGCTGTAGTAGTTCTGCTGAAGCCGCATCCCGATGACGACACTCGGGGCCGGTGATTGACGTTGGTGGAAATCGCCGGGGGTGTCACGGTCAACCTGTACCTCCTGACCGTGATGGTCGGCGGTGTCGGGCTGATCTCGGGCTTCGTAGGTGTCAGCGGTGGCTACCTCATTACCCCCCTGCTCATCATCATGGGGATGCCGGCGGGGATTGCGGTAGGCACCGGTCTGGCGCTCATGACCGCCAACAGCCTCATCGGGATCCTCCGCCATCGTCAGTTGGGCAACCTCGACCTCAAGATGAGCCTGATCACCGCTGGTGGCACCATGGTGGGAGCCGAACTGGGGGTGCGGTTGCTCGAGCGCTTGCAGGCGCACGGCGAGGCAGTCGCGGATATTGCCGTGCTGGGAGCCCTGCTGCTGACGCTCATCGTAGTGAGCATAGTCGTGACCCGGGAGGTAATCCAGACGGGCCGGTGTATTGCCAACGGTTCCGAAGGGGATTCGGCTGCCGATGACAGCGAGATACGCACCGCCGCCTGCGATTTTCTCCAGAGTCTGAAGATCTACCCTCACATGCGTTTCACCAAGTCAAAGCTTCGCATCTCCGGATGGATCATCTTCGTGCTTGGAATCGGGGTGGGGGTGCTCTCAGGCTTCCTTGGCATCGGTGGCTGCTTCATGCGCACTCCGGCTCTCATCTACCTCGTGGGCCAGCCCTCGGTCATGACTATCGGCACGAATCTGCTCGGCTCATTCTTCGGGCTTGGTTTCGGTGCCTTCCGCCACGCAATGCTGGGTAACGTCGAGGTCGGCATCGCACTGACCATGCTGCTGGGCATGGGCCTTGGCACCTTCATTGGCGCTCAGGGGACCTCCTATTTTAAGGGACTCGCGGTCCGCTTCGTGCTTGCTGGCTCCATCATCGCCGCCTGCTTCGGCCCCGCTTTCAAGATCGCATATTTCATAACCGACGTTGCCGTCTTGGATCGGATCGCGCGCATCCTGACCGTCGGGCAGATATTCATGCCCGTCACGATGATCGTCATTCTGCTGGTGCTGGCAGCTCGTCATCGTAGTGGTTCAGATGTGCCGACATGGGCCGAAAGCCTCCTTGCATCGGTCGGAAGCGCCTCAGCCGACTGATCCCACGTCTCTTCTCTGTCGCAACATTCTCCCCCGTGCTGCAGTTCACAGCGCTCCTCCTCGGCGCCAATAGACACACCCCTTACGCGAATCGCCCCTCTCTCAAGCTCTCGTCCGGAGAGAATTCACAGCCGCGATGTGGGCAATGGATAGCAATAGCGGCCAAAGAATCACATTGGCTTCACGCTGCTGTCACCACCGGCAGTTTCTACATACCATCATGAGCCGCTGACAGCAGAGCCCTGCCGCAGGTCCCGGCCGGTCTGTCGCGAAATATACTCAGGTAGGAAACGCCATCACGCCACGAGAGGATGAGCCGCACGTGGAGACCGATATCAAACTCGTTGACATAGAGCCGATCTTTGAGGACGAGCAGTTTCGTACCCCCCTGAAGTTCGGCACCGGCATTATCGAGGCGATTACGTCACTGACGGTTAGAGCCACCGTGGAGAACCGCGCTGGAGAAACCGCCGAGGGACTTGGCAACATTCTGCTCTCAGACATCTGGGGCTATCCCTCGGCTGAGATGTCCCATGAGAATCGCGATGCGGCGATGCGCGAGGTGGGGCGACGCTTCTGCGCGCTGCTGATGGAAAACGCGCGCTTCGGGCACCCGCTCGATCTGTACCTCGAACTGAAGCCCGAACTTGGGCGCCTCGCCCGCGAGGTCAGCGAGGAGATGAATGCGGCCACCCCGATGCCGCTGCTCGGGGCACTGGTCTGCGCATCTCCGGCAGACGCCGCACTGCACGACGCCTTCGGTAACGTGAACGGTATCTGCAGCTACGACGGCTACGGGCCGGACTTCTGCGAACACGATCTCTCCGCATGGCTGGGCGAGGAGTTTGCCGGGAAGTACATCACAGATTACATCTATCCCAACTACCAGCCTTCGATGCCGATCTTCCACCTCGTTGGCGGCGTCGATAAGCTCCGCCGCAGCGAGGTCGGCGACGATGATCCCGACGATGGGTTACCGGTCAGCCTTGAGGAATGGATCGAGCGCGACGGCATCTTCTGTTTCAAGGTGAAGCTGACGGGCAATGACATCGACTGGGACGTCGCGCGCACCGTCGAGGTCGCGGAGGTCATCGACGAGAACCGCGCGCTCATCGGAGCGGACCAATTCTACCTCTCCACCGACTCCAACGAGCAGAACGAGTCGCCGGAGACGGTGATCGAGTACGCCCGGAAGCTGCGCGAGGCATCGCCGATGGCGTACGACGCGCTGCTTTACTTCGAGCAGCCCACCGAGCGCGACCTCTCGGTGCATCGCTTCGACATGACCGAGGTTGCGAAGTACCGCCCGGTCGTGGTCGATGAGGGTGTGACCGATGTGGAGATGTTGCGCCTCGCCGGGGAACTCGGCTGGTCGGGCGTCGGCCTGAAGACCTGCAAGGGACACTCCTCGTCGCTGCTCTACGTGGCCTATGCACAGGAGCACGGGATGGTGCTAACTGTGCAGGACCTCACCAACCCCGGCCTGTCGCTGATTCACTCCGCAGGGCTTGCGGCCCGCATCGACACCCTGATGGGCTTCGAGTACAACTCGCGCCAGTATCTACCGTGGGCTTCGCCGGAGCTTCGAGAGCAGCACAGGGACCTTTTCACCGTAATAGATGGCGTGGTGCGCACTGATTCGCTGTCCGAGACCGGCCTGGGGTACTGAGCGGGCCCGGCGACTCGCCGACGATGAAGGTCATCCCCGATCCATGGTGAATACTGTCGCAGCATTCAAGGGGTCGCGCGCGGCCCGGAAGCAGCATCGACAGGAGTGAAGGTCAATGGCAGACAAGGTCCGGTGCGCCCTGATCGGCGCCGGTGGTATGGCCAACAGCGTACACTATCCGTCACTCGCCGAGATGGAGGACGTCGAACTCGCGGGTCTGTGCGACATCCTCGAGGAGAAGTGTCACACCACCGC
>PXBW01000194.1 GCA_003566775.1 candidate division WS1 bacterium | reverse complement strand
CCGCCTCGCCCCACCACGGATGCGGTTCTCTTCGCTTGCGCTTCCTCTCTCAGTTCGGTTCATGGATGATGACCCACGACACCTCGCGCCGGGGGGTGCCGTAGTAGTTGACCCGCAGATTGTTTGCGCCCTCGTTCAGTTCTGGGGAGAATGTCAGCTCGCGGGCATCCTCGTCTGCTTCGTACGCGACGGGCCGTCCATCGACGGACACCTCGAGTGCGTTCACTGCCACCCCGTCATCAGCCAGTCGCGCCGTCACGGCCGGCGTCGCTAAGTCCACACCCTGACCGATCGGCGGATCTATCTCCGCGAAGTGCAGTTTCTCCTGATCGAGCCAGCGGCCAAACGTATCAATTGAATTGCCGTTAACAACCATCTGCCTCGGCAGCAGCAGTGGATCGTCCGTCCAGTCCGCCGGGCCGCGATCGATTGTGAACGCGACGCGATAGCCCGCCTCGCCGGTGAACTCGACGATGCTCCGATCGTACAGTCCGTAGGGATAGGCGAGCGATACGCACTCTCCCTCGATCTGCTCTTCGACAGCGGCCTTTGATTTCCTCAGATCTGCCTCGATCTCCCCCGGGGAGAGGCGCGTAAGCCGCTCGTGCGAGTGACTGTGTGATCCGATCTCCCATCCGGCCTGCTGCAACTCGCGCACCTGGTCCCAGGTTAGGCTTCCCCGCGCGCCGACCGAATCCGTTATGAGAAATGCCACTCCGGTGTAGCCGTAACGATCCATCAGGGGCTTGCTTTCGGTCAGAATACTCGCGTGGTTGTCGTCGAATGTGAAGCATACCGCTCGCTCGGGAAGGTCACTCCGGCCCTCAAGGTAGTCGGCTATCTCGGAAGGCAGTACGCTCTCGTAACCACGCTCATCCAGCAGCGCAAGTTGCTCGGCGAAGTCCTCGGTGGGCACGTCGTAGAATGCCGTTGCGCCGGGGGACATCGCATGGTAGCAAAGTACCATTACGCTGCGTTCTGTGGCTGGACCGGCCGGCTCGTCCACCACTATCTCTGCCTCGACATCGCTGGTGGCATCAGGCCCCTCGCGGCAGCCCCCGAGAGCCACCAGCGCGAGGAGAGTAATCAATGTTGCCATCCGCCTCAGATCGACCATGGAGCCCACCTTCCTGCCCCCGCCGGTCACAACTCCAGCATTGCAGCGGTGCTCGACAGTGCATCCGCAAACGCCTCTACTACCTCGTCAACCTGCTCAGACGAGATGATCAGCGGCGGCGCAAGGCGGAGCGTTCCGGGGTTGTTGAGGCCATAGGCGGCGAGGACCTTCCGCCCGGACAGACCGGCGATGACCAGCCCGGCGATGTCCTCGTGGGTGAACTCGACACCCACGAGTAACCCGCGCCCCCGCACCTCGGTGACCATCTCCTCATGTTTCGCCGCGGCCTCATTGAGACCGCGCAGAAGCTGCTCGCCGCGCTGCGCCGCCGCCTCGGCCAGATTCTGCTCCTGCAGTGTCTGCAAAGCCGCCAGTCCCGCCGCACAGGCGAGAGGGTTGCCGCCGAAGGTCGAGGTATGCACGTATGGGTTTTCCTCAAAGATCGACCAGACTTCGGCGCGGGCGATGAAGGCCCCGAGTGGCATCACCCCGCCGCCGAGGGCCTTGCCCATCGTCATGATGTCCGGAACCACGTCCTCCCAATCGCAGCACCATGTCATTCCGGTACGCCCCAGGCCGGTCTGTATCTCATCAGCGATCAGCAGTGCGCCCGTCTCGTCGCATATCTCGCGCGCCCGCGTAAGGTAGCCGTCCGGTGGGATGATGATCCCGCCCTCGCCCTGAATTGGCTCAACGATAACCGCAGCGGTCTCCTCATCAACGGCGTCGGCGAGCGCCTCCGCGTCCCCGTAGGACACATGCGTGAAGCCCGGTACCAGTGGCTCGAACGCCGTGCGGTAGACCTCGCGCGCGGTGGCTGAGAGCGCCCCGAAGGTCTTGCCGTGATAGCCGCCGATGGTCGAGACGAAGCCCGCGCGCCCGGTGTACGCGCGCGCGGCTTTCAGCGCCCCCTCCACCGCCTCGGCCCCGCTATTGCAGAAGAACGTGAACTGCAGGTCGCCGGGGGTGATCCGCGCCAGGCGCTCTGCAAGCTCAGCCGCCACCGGATTGAGCAGGAGGTGACTCGACAGTGGCATCAGATCAAGTTGCTCATGTACGCGCGCCGTGATCGCCTCAGGATTGTGCCCAAAGCTGAAGACGCCCGGACCACCGAGGCAGTCGAGAAAGCACTCGCCGTCCGAGGTGTAGACGTAGCACCCTTCCGAGCGAACCTCCACGCCCTCGAAGCCCATGAACTTCACAAGCTGCGCCATGCCGGGGTTAATGTGCTGTTCGTAGCGCTGGAAGGTAGTCTTCGCAAGATCCTGAGCATCACCGGGGGAAACAGACACGATGGCACCTCATCAACTCATACAAAAAATCGCCGCCCATTCTCGGAGCACGAGAGAGCGGCGCACCATACACGACCTTTACGCTTCCACTGCCACACATCGAGCAGTATGCGTGATTTGTACATCGCGGAATATGCTGGTCGGGGCGGCCGGATTTGAACCGGCGACCTCTTGACCCCCAGTCAAGCGCGCTAACCAAACTGCGCCACGCCCCGACCCACTGCTGCGATACCGAACTCCCGATCGGCATCCTCAATTGCTATTGTACCATATCCTTCAGAGTTTTTCCAGCCCGAAACGCAGGAACTTCGGTGGCGGGTACATCGATCTCTTCACCGGTCTGCGGATTCCGCGCCTTGCGAGCCGCGCGGTGCCTCCGCTCGAAAGTCCCGAAGCCGGTAATCTGGACGCTCTTCCCCCTGCTGAGCGCTTTGCCCACCGTATCTGTGATGGAATCAAGCACCCTCTGCACATCCGCCTTACTCAGTTGCGCATCCTCGGCAACGGCCTCTATCAGATCGGTCTTCGTCAGATCGGCCATCACGACACCTCCCCGGCAGGTAAGAGCACGTCCTCGGGAACAAAGTTCCTCGTTCAGCACTCGGATACCTTCATCAAGGCCACGATGTTATCTCGCTTGAATGTGCAAAGCGGACAGTGGCGCGTTAGAACTCGGCCCGCTGCTCGCGTGTCATCAGCATCTCGGCGGCCTCCGAGGGAGTGCGGTCTCCAAACAGCACGGCGTTTACCGCTTCCGCAATCGGCACCTCGACATTCAAACGAGATGCGATCTCGATCTCGGCCCGCGTGGTCCAGATGCCCTCCGCGACCGCCTGCATGGAGGCCTCGATCTGCTCGCGCGTCTCTCCCTGTGCCAGCCTGTAACCCGTCGAGTAGTTTCTGCTGAGGCGACTTGTCGCCGTCGTCACCAGATCACCCATGCCCGCGATTCCGGCGAAAGTCTGCTCGTGTGCTCCCATCTTCACTCCGAGTCGGCGCATCTCCGCCAGGCCGCGTGTAATCAATGCGGCGCGCGCGTTCGCCCCCAGACCGAGACCGTCGCTCATACCCGCGGCGATGGCGATTACGTTCTTGAGCGCGCCGCAAAGCTCTACTCCGATGATGTCGGGATTGCGGTACACCCGGAAAAGTGGCGATGTCAGAAGGTGTTGTGCCGCGTGAGAGCGCTCCTCAGAGTGAGATGCCGCGGTACTGAGCGCCGGATGTCCCTCATTGATCTCGCGCGACAGATTCGGCCCGGAGAGAGCCACGAATCGCGCCTGCAGGCCCTTGGCCTGTTCTCCGGCCAGTTCCTCCGAGATGACCTCGCTCATCCGCAGTCCGGTTTCACGCTCGATACCTTTCGTGGCGCATATCTGCAGCACGGAGGTATCCACGTTCGGGGCCAGGTTCCGCGCGACCTCGCGCAGCCAGCGTGAGGGTACCACCCAGATCACTGCGCTGACATCCCACAGTACTGTCGGGCCGTCACAGGACACCGCGACGGTCTCAGGCAGTTTCGCATCGGGGAGGAAAGTCACGTTCTCACGGTTATCGCGGATCTCCTTCGCCAGTGCTTCGTCCACCGCCCACAACCGCACCGGAATCCCGCGTTCGCCCAGCATTCGGGCGATGGTGGTCCCCCAGGCTCCGGCACCGATAACGGCCACCGGGTCGGTCCATGCACTCATCAGTTCACGCCTCTCAGGTGTCTACTGCTCAGTTATCTCAGCCGGCTCCGGTGCAACCGCTGGACGCTTCGAAGAACTCCCGAAGCGATTCTCCCGGCCCTTCAGTAGGCGCTGGATGTTCTCGTTGTGGCGTCCCAGTACGGTGATCGCAAGCGCCGCCAGCGGCACCGCCATCTCAGGAACGGTGGGGTTTAGCACATAGAACGCAATCGGCATGGCTATCGCCGCGAGTATGGAGGCGAGTGAAACGAAACGAGTCGGGAATACGACCGCAAGCCAGAGTCCGAAGGAGATCAGGGCGACGAGAGGTGACAGCGCAAGCACGGTTCCAAAAGCCGTTGCGACTCCCTTTCCGCCCTTGAAACCGAGGTAGGGGGAGAAGCAGTGCCCCAGCACCGCGAACAGACCGGACATTCCCAGCAGCCATCCCTCGGCTCCGAGGTACCGACAGAGCGTTACCGCTGCCACACCTTTGAGCACATCAACCGCGAAGACAAGCAGACCGAAGCCGATGCCCAGCCCGCGCACAACGTTGGTCGCGCCGATGTTACCGCTGCCGATCTTGCGCACGTCCACGCCGCGAAGAAGCCCGATGGTCAGTCCCACCGGGATCGCGCCGATCAGGTAGGCAAGCGCCAGCCCGACGGCCTCGATTCCAGTCAACACACTCACCTCAGATCCTCAACGTTCCTCGAGCCGCATCCGAATCGGAACCCCACCGAGTTCGAACTCGTCACGCAGTCTGTTGCGCAGATAGCGCTCGTACGAGAAATGGCAGAGATCAGGATCATTGCACTTGAGCACAAATGTCGGCGGACGCGTATCCGCCTGTGCTGCATAGTATAGCTTAAAGCTGCGCGAGCCGCGAGAGGGTGGGGTATGCTGCCGCATCGCGCGCTGCAGTGCCCGGTTCAGCTCGCCGGTAGGTATCCTGCGATTGAACTGTTCCGCCACCTCGGCGACGGTGTCGAGCAACTCCCGCAATCCCTCGCCGGTGATCGCCGAGGTGAAGACGAGAGGCGCATACTCAAGGAACCGCAGATGATGGCGCAGTATGCGCTCGAAGTCACCCCGATGCGTCTTCTCCGAGCGCCGCCGCTCTCCCTCCGTGGCATCCTCTGGCGGGGCCATGATCTCCCGTATGATGTCCCACTTGTTGGCGGCGATGACGATCCCGCGCCCCGCCTTTTCGATCTCCCCCGCGATTCGCTCATCCTGATTCGTAATGCCGTCGACCGCGTCCAGCACCAGCACCCCGACGTCCGCTCGCGCCAGCGCCCGGATCGTGCGGAGGCTGGAGTAGTACTCGGTTCCCTCGGCGCTCTTCACCCCGCGACGCAGGCCCGCGGTATCTATCAGGCGAAGCGGCATGTCACCGTAGTCCACCGCCACATCAACAGCGTCGCGCGTGGTACCGGGCACCTCGCTTACGATCACCCGCTCCTCGCCAAGCATCGCGTTTATTATCGCGGACTTGCCCACGTTGGGCCTGCCCACCAGAGCGAGAGCCGTCTCGTCGGTCTCCCGCTCGACAGGACCGGTGTCGGGAAGCTCGTCGGCGATCTCCTGAGAGACGCTCTGCAGACCGTATCCGGTGCGCGCCGAGATACGATGGGGCTCTCCGACACCAAGCTCCCAGAAGTCGTAAAGGCCCTCGGCGGTATTCTCCATCTTATTCACCACGAGGATCACCGGCTTGCCGGTCCTGCGCACCACATCGGCGACCCGGTGGTCCGATGGAGTCACGCCGTCGAGGCCATCGACCATCATGATCAGCAGATCGGCCTCTTCAAGCGCGGCCGCCGCCTGCTCGGTGACATCGGTTATCAACTCATCGCTCTCAGCACCGACTAGTCCACCGGTATCCACGAGAATAGCGATTCTGTCACCGATCCCGACCTCCGCATACAGCCGGTCGCGTGTGACGCCGGGGAAGTCGTCCACCACGGCAAGCTGGTGGCCGACAAGCCGATTGAAGAGCGTGGACTTGCCCACGTTGGTGCGACCGACTATCGCAATGATTGGTATTGTCATGGGCGCAGATGTTTCATCCTCAGGCCGTCCCCAGTTTCTGCTTCACCATCGGGACCAGCCCGCCCGCCTCGACCAATTCGGCGGCGATGTCGGTGAGCGGCTGGAAGCTGAACTCTTC
Source organism: candidate division WS1 bacterium (assembly GCA_003566775.1). GTDB lineage: Bacteria > Armatimonadota > Zipacnadia > Zipacnadales > UBA5352 > UBA5352. The sequence goes on along the minus strand of PXBW01000194.1, from coordinate 22,255 downwards.
GCCGGTGGTGTGATTAACGATCGTGCCTTCCTCGGTGTCCACTGTTATCTCGTCACCTGCGTTGATGGCTTCCACGGCCTCCGCGCTCTCAATGATCGGCAGGCCGATGTTGAGCGCGTTACGGTAGAAGATGCGCGCGAAGTTCACCGCGATGACCGCGCTGATTCCCGCGGCCTTGATCGCAATCGGCGCGTGCTCGCGCGAACTGCCGCAGCCGAAGTTCTCGCCTGCGACGATAATGTCACCCGGCTTCACCCGCTCGACGAACTCAGGGTCTATGTCCTCCATGCAGTTCGCCGCAAGCTCCATCGGATCGGTCGTGGAGAGGTAGCGCGCGGCGATGATCGCATCGGTGTCTATGTGATCTCCGTACTTGTGAACCGTTCCCGTCGCCTTCATGTCTACACCTCGGCCTTTGTCGTTCCCCTCTCCCGCTTGCTCGACGTCGTCTGTCGAGCCAGGGGGAGGGGGAAAGCGATGTCGTCTATCGCAGGGGGAGGGGCGCCGTTCACACATCCTCCGGCCCCGCGATCATTCCCGCGATGGCGCTTGCAGCGGCAACCGCGGGACTCGCGAGATACACCTCGCTCTTCGGATGGCCCATGCGCCCCACGAAGTTGCGATTCGTGGTGGCGATGGCGCGCTCACCCTCGGCCAGCACACCCGTGTGCATCCCAAGGCACGGGCCGCAGGTCGGCGTGCTCACGAGGCAGCCGGCTTCGAGGAATAGCTCGACGAGACCCTCGCGGGTCGCCTCCAGGTGGATCGCGTGACTACCTGGTATGATGAGGCAGCGCACACCGTCCGCGACATGCCTGCCTTCGAGCACCCTGGCGGCTTCGCGCAGATCTTCGAGGCGCCCGTTCGTGCACGCGCCGATGACCGATTGATCGATGGAGATGTCGCCTACCTCCGAGATGCCCTTCGTGTTTTCGGGAAGATGCGGGAAGGCCACCTGCGGCTCCAGCATGTCGCAGTCGATCTCGACCGTCCGGCAGTAAGTGGCGTCGTCGTCGCCGGCGACGAGGATCGGCTCTCGCTCCGAGCGCCCCGCGAACCACTGCATCGTAATCTCGTCGGGGGCGATGACGCCGTTCTTGGCGCCGGCTTCGATTGCCATGTTGCAGATGGTGAAGCGCCCCGCCATCTCGAGGGTCTCGATCGCCTCGCCCTTAAACTCAAGCGCTCGATAGCGCGCGCCTGCCACGCCGATCTCGCCGATCAGCGCGAGGATCAGGTCCTTGCCCGAGACCCACGGCTGAAGCTCGCCGGAGTAGATGACCTCGATGCTCTCGGGCACGCGGAACCAGCACTCGCCCAGCGCCATCCCCGCTGCGGCGTCGGTCGAGCCCACACCGGTCGAGAACGCTCCCAGCGCGCCGTAGGTGCAGGTGTGCGAGTCTGCGCCGATGACGACGTCACCGGGGATGACGAGGCCTTTGTCGGGGAGGATTATGTGCTCGATCCCGCCCTCATCGGCCTCCCAGTAGTTGCTCACGCCCATCTCGCGAGCGAAGTCGCGCACTTTCTTGGTCTGCGTGGCGGAGTCGATGTTGCGGTTCGGTGTTGCGTGATCGCAGACCAGCGCGACCTTCGTCTCATCGAAGACCTTCGTTGCACCCATGTTGCGGAACTCGTCGATCGCGATCGGCGCAGTGATGTCATTGGCAAGCACCAGATCGAGCGCGCAGTTCACAAACTCGCCGGGCTTGACCTCATCGCGGCCTGCCGCGCGGGCCAGCAGTTTCTCGGTAATGGTCATCGCGTCACCTCGGTATCAGTGGGTCGGTCGGGGATGCGGCAACGGGGCGATTATACACGAAGGTGAGGGCATGCGGCAAACGGCGCTGGGGATCATCCGGGCAGTGCCGTGAAGCCCATCTGCGCGAAGTGATGATCGAAGGTCAGGGCGGCCTCGATCCTCTCCCGCCGCATCAGCGCAAAGCTCATCGCATCCACCAGGTCGAAGTCCCAGTCGGGGTACTGAGCGAAGAGAGCCCAGGCGGCATCGAAGTCCTCGTCGGTGAGATCGAGCAGGCATGCTTCAGGTGAGAGAATGAACGCCTGCGCGATCTCATGAGCCGTACTATTGGATGCTCGCTTCGTCACCGCTCCCCGCCCCGGTCACCGTAGAGGTACTCGTGGAAGTTCTCGCTCGTGACGCGATCCGGGTTCCTAAAGATGCCCACGATCCGAGACAGGTCGTGGGGGGGGGGGGACCCATCTAACTCCTCCAGAATCACGTCCTTCAGGGTATCGTCCACCAACACGATCACCGTTCATTATCCCGTCCACCTCCGCCCGCATTATACCCCGATTCCGGGTCTCCGCGCCAGTTTCAGTCCTCCTCCAGCCGCTGATAAAGCACCCACTCGCGCCTGCCGCCCGCGCGGTCGAGATAGATGTCGTAGATATGACCGTCCGATGCCTCGACGCGGTAGCAGTTGCGGTGGCGACGAGTGTGCCACGCCTTTCCGCGCTTCTGCGCCCCGAATCCGGTGTCGAAGTGAAAGTCGAGAATGCGCTCGATCTCATAGCGCGTGCCGTCCCAGATGAAGGCCGCCGGGACCCTCATCCCTGCCTCCGTCTCAGCCGTCTCGACCTCGATGCGCGCGCTTATCAGCATGATGCAATTGTACCTACAGCGGGGCATGGCCGCAAATGATCGCCCTGATCGAATGCATTACCTGTGATGAATTATAGCCCGGCAGGAGACCGCGATCAAAACACGAAGTCCTATATGGCCGTTTTCTTCGATCCGTGTCGTCCGATTCTGAAAGCCACTGAAGGCTTCCGGCTATTGCCGAATGCTAATGCGGGAAGATGACGTCTGCGCTCACCGTCGGTCCATTTGCTAATGACGCGTTGCGATGATCTTGCCGGATGGTGCAGGAGGAGATCCTATGAGGCGGTTAATCGCAATTGGATTGATAGTGCTAATTGCGGGAGGGATAGCCCTCTGGTGGGTGTTCCTCCGAGAGCCTGAGGTGCCGGAGGATCGGCTCGAGTTATCCGGGACAGTGGAGGCTGAGACCACCGAGATCGGATCGGAGATGGCCGGACGTGTAGTAGAACTGGCTGTTGCGCGCGGTGATGCGCTGAAAATGGGTGATCTGATAGCGGAGCTATCTACGGAACTGGGAGAAGCTCAGTTGTCGCAGGCGGAGGCAGCCAGTGATGCGGCACGGCAGAGTGAGCGGCAGGCGCGCGTGGCTGCATCAGTGCAGGAGGACGTACTTTCCGCGCAGGTGAGCCGAGCGCAACGTAAACTGGAGACGGCCCGGGCCCACCTTGCTGACCTTCGTGCCGGAACTCGAGAGGAGCGGATTCGCGAAGGTGAGGCCGCGCTGAGGCAGGCTGAGGCAGGCCTGCGGGCCGCTCGAGAAGAGCTTGCGAAGGCGCGGGAAGGCCCGCGGAGACAGGAGATAGAGCGCGCTCGAGCCGCGGTGGAGCGCGCGAACGAGGAGGTGAAAGTGGCCGCCGAGCGTCTCGATGAACTCCGTGAGGGAACCCGAGAGGAGGACATAGATCGCGCGCGCGCAGCGCTGGAGAGTGCGGAGGTACGTTCGGCGAAGGCCGGCAGAGACGCGCGACGCATGGAGCAACTCTTCTCCGAGGGGGTTATCTCTGCGGACACCTTTGAGCAGGCACAGACGGAGGCACAGACGGCCCGGGATTCGGTGCGAATGGCCAGGGCCGAGTTTCAGAAGGCTCTGGAGGGCCCGCGCGAGCAAACGGTCCGCGCGGCCGAGGCCAGGCTGAGACAGGCACAGGCGGCGCGGAGAGAAGCCTCGGAGCAGCTTGACCTGCTTGAGGAAGGCACTCGCGCTGAGGATATTCGGGCCGCAGAGGCCGAGGTAGAACGGGCTGAGGGCCAGGTCGGTGCTGCTTCGGAGCGGCTGGCCGCGCTGCGCGAAGGGCCCACCCGGGAGCAAGTCGGGATAGCGGAAAGACAGGTCGAAGAGGCCGAGGCCGGGGTGGAGACCGCACGGCGCCGCCGGCGCGAGGCAGAGGTAGCGCGCGAACAGGCGGAGGTTGCCGCGCGCGAGACCGAGCGCGCTGCCGCTGCCGCTCAGGAGGCACACGTGTCACTGGACAAACACAGAGTCTCCACAGCAACTGCCGGAATTGTTGACAGTGTCAATGCCAGACGCGATGAGGTGGTCTCGCCGGGTAGCTCTCTCGTGACGGTCATCGCGCCCGATGACCTGTGGGTGACCGTCTTCGTTCCGCAGCCGCGCATGCCGATGATCAAGGTCGGTCAACGCGCCCTAGTGGAAGTAGACGGTTATGAGGAGCACTTTCCGGCATCCGTAACCTGGATCGCCGAGGACGCTGAATTCACCCCCAAATATGTTCTGACCGAAGAGGAACGTACGAGACTTGTATATGAGACGCGTGTAAGGCCTGAAGGCCACGAAGGTCGTCTGAAGCCGGGGATGCCCGCCGATGTCACAATCTTCATTGATGATTCTCCATTCGAGAGTGCGAACTGAGCGATGGCTGAAGCGAATGTGCAAATCGAGGGCCTCACAAAGCATTTCGAGCAGATCACGGCAGTGGAAGATCTCAGCCTGGAGATTGAAGAGGCGGAGATCTTCGGCCTGATAGGATCTGATGGTGCAGGCAAAACCACTACCCTTCGGCTCATCTGTGGATTGCTCGAACCCGATGAAGGTTCAATATCAGTTGCAGGTGTGAGTGTCAGCGAAGCGCCCGAGGAAGCGCGAAGACGTCTTGGCTACCTTCCACAGGAATTCGGCCTGCACCGCGACCTGTCGATCGACGAGAACATCACCTATTTCGCCGATCTGTTCACTCAGGACCTGTCCGGCTTATCCGAGCGCCGCCAGGAGTTGCTGGAAGCGACGGAACTCGCCGACTTCGCCGATCGTATGGCGGGAGATCTCTCGGGGGGGATGAAACAGAAATCCGCTCTAATCTGCGCTCTCATTCATCGGCCGGAGGTACTGCTCCTGGATGAGCCCACGCGCGGAGTAGACCCCGATTCACGTAGAGATCTCTGGCGGATCATCTACGGACTGCCTGCCGATGGAGTGACGGTCATCGTCGCCACGCCGGACGCCGATGAAGCGGAACGCTGCGACCGTCTCGGCGTGATCTCCGCAGGCTCGATTGTTGAGACGGCTGCGCCGGCAGAGATAATCGACCGAAGTGTTGCGCGCATACTGGAGATAGCTTTGGACGATCGTCGCCGGGCTCAGGACATGCTGCGGGAATTGGAGGGGCTGATAGCCGTCTCCGTCGTCGGCAGAGGAGTACGTGTCAACATCGACGCGGACGGTCCTGACGTCGATGATCTTACAGCGATGCTTGAGGATGAAGATCACGAAGTGTTCGAGGCAGAGCAGGTTGAGCCACGACTGGGCGACGCCCTTCTGGTGTTGGAGGAGCGGAAGATGTCAGAGCATGTAGAGCATGGTGAACATGAGCGGCAACGATGAGGCGGTGATAGTCGAGGAGCTGACCAGGCGGTTTGACGATTTCGTTGCGGTCGATCGTGTGAGCTTCAGTATCGAGCGCGGTGAAGTATTCGGCTTCCTCGGCCCCAACGGCGCGGGCAAGTCAACGACCATCCGAATGCTTGCGGGCCTGTTACTGCCAAGCGAGGGGCGCGCAACAGTCGCGGGACTGGATGTTGCCGAGCAGACCGCGGAGGTTCGACAGCAGATCGGATACATGCCGCAGCTTTTCTCACTTTACGCTGACCTGACGGTGTACGAGAATCTCGATCTCTACGGGGGGCTCTACGGTCTCGACGCCGGTGAGATCACCAGCCGCATCGATGAACTGTCCGAGCTTCTGAGCCTCGAAGATTCCCTGGGCAAGCTGACAGATTCGCTCTCCACCGGCTGGCGGCAACGCGCGGCACTCGCTTGCGCTATCATGCATCAGCCCCCGATCATCTTCCTCGATGAGCCGACCGCCGGAGTCGATCAGCGTGCTCGCCAGCGTTTTTGGGACCTGATCACTGACCTGGCCGCGGAGGGCACAACGGTGCTCGTCACTACGCACCTCATGGAGGAAGCTGAATACTGCACTCGGCTGGGGTTGATCTCAGGCGGGAGGCTGATCGCGATGGACACTCCGGACGAGTTGAGGAAGAAGCTTGAGGGGCTGATGTACTCCACGACACCCAACGAGCGGCCCCATGAGGCGCTCGAACTGCTGCTCGGTGAGGATTGGGTTTGCCAGGCCACCCTCTCAGGGGCGCGAGTGCGCGTGCAGGTCGCTGAGGATGTTGACGATGTCCCCGACCGCATCCGCAAGGCACTCGAGCAGGCAGAGATCGACGCGGGGCCCGTCGATCAGGTGCGGCCCTCAATTGAAGACGTGTTTGTGGCGCTGGTCTCAGAAGAGCAGGAGGAGGAAGAGCTGGTGTGAGACTCCCTGGAGGTCTGCGCCGAACGCTGGCGATTGCCCGTGCCGAGTGGCTTCATAATATCCGCGACATTCGCAGTCTCGCGATCATCATCACACTGCCCGTGTTCCTCCTGCTTCTCTACGGGTATTCGATCGACTTCGACCTTGAGGAACTCGAGTTTGCCCTACTGGACTGGGACCGCGGCGAGCGTGGCGGCAATCTGATAAAGAGCATGGTTGCAAGCGATTACTTTCGCCTGGAGGCATTGGTCGAATCGCCCGAAGAGATCGAGTGGCTGATCGCGAGCGGCAGAGTCCGCCTCGCACTGGTCATCCCCCCAGACTTCAGCGCGGAGCTTGGCGCCGAACGTACGGCTGAAGTGCAGGTTCTGCTGGATGGCTCGGATTCGACCACCGCCGGAATGGCGCTTGGGTACCTTGAGGCGATCTTCCAGGAGCACCAGGTGCACTTGACGGAGCAGTGGATCCGGCGTCGAGGCGTAGCTGACGAGACGGGCGCCGCGCCGCTTGAGGTATTCGTGCGTGCCCTTTACAACCCTGAACTCGAGACGGTCGTATTCATAGTTCCCGGACTGATTGCGGCCATCATGACCATGCTCGCCGCGCTGCTTACGTCTGGTTGCATAGTGCGCGAGCGTGAGCTTGGAAGCTTCGAGAGCCTTGCCTCTTCACCGACAGCACCGTCGGAGATCATCGTTGGGAAGCTGGTGCCCTACGCATTCATCGCTACAGGCGATGTCATTCTATGTATTATCACGGGCTGGATCATATTCGGCGTATATCCGCTTGGGGACAGGGCCGCACTGCTTTTTACCTCAGGTCTTTACCTATCCGCTTCGCTTGCAATCGGCCTCGCGATCTCCAGCGTAAGTCGAAGCCGCCAGGTGGCCACGCTACTGGCATTCCTGACGACGATGCTGCCCACGATGCTTCTGACGGGCTTCGTCTTCCCAATCAGGTCGATGCCGACCGCACTGCAGTATATCTCACAGATTATCCCTGCCACGCACTTCCTTGTGGTCATCCGCGGTATCTATCTGAAGGGCACAGGTCTTGCGCCCTACATTCCTGAGACCATCGCACTCACCGTCATTTCGCTGCTACTGGTGGCTGTGGCGGCGCTGGCATTCAGAAAGTCGCTGGAATAGTCATACGAGCGGTAATGGAGGACGGGAAATGCGCATTAGCCTGCGCCGTCTCAAAGCCGTGACGAGGAAGGAATTCCGGCAGATGCGCCGGGATCCCGTGCTGATTCGACTCCTCATCGTGTCTCCCATCATTCAGCTCATACTGTTCGGCTATGCGGCGACCACGGACGTGGAGAACGTGCCCGTGGTTATTGCAGACGACAGCAATTCATCGGAAAGCCGGGCTATTCGCAACTCCATCGAGGCCAGCAGGTACTTCGAACTCGTCGACCATGTACGTGATCACCGTGATCTGAGATCCGAACTCGATGCCGGCGTGGCGCAGCTTGCCCTTCACATCAGGCGCGATTTCGCATACGATCTTCGCCGCGGAAGACAGGCTTCGCTGATGGTCTACATCGATGGGACCGATGCGATCACAGCGAACACAGCCACGTCGTACATGGTACGCCTGCTTCAGGAGTTCGGTCATCGGACGATGGTGGCGCGCATAAGGCGAACCGGTGTTTCCCCTCATGTGCCCCGGGTCGAGATGGTCCCGCGGGTTTGGTACAACCCGGACCTGCGCTCGGCGCATTTCATGGTTCCGGGCGTATTCGGCCTGATCATCATGGTCATAACAACCAGTTGGACCGCTCAGGCAATTGTCAGAGAGCGCGAGGTGGGGACATTTGAGCAGCTGATCGTGACACCAGTTCAGGGGCTCGAACTGCTGATCGGCAAGAGTGCACCGTATGCGCTCGCCGCGCTGGTCGCAGCCACCGAGATTATGGTTCTGGCCGTGTTCTGGTTCGATGTACCTCTACGCGGAAGCGTTCCGCTGCTGTTTGGTCTTGCCGCGATCTTTATCGTAGCTAATCTCGGCCTCGGAATGCTGATCTCAACCATCTCTCGTACTCAACAGCAGGCTATCCTCGCTGCCTTCTTCGTGCTTATGCCGGCCGTGCTTATCTCGGGCTTCATGTTTCCTATCGAGAACATGCCGTGGATTATCCAGCAGGCGAGTTTGCTCATTCCGTATCGCTTCTTCCTTGAGGTGTGTCGAGGAATCTTCTTGCGCGGAGTGGGTCTGGAGATTCTGTGGCCACAGGCCCTGGCGCTCGTTGTATTCGCTATCGGGCTGTTCGCGGCGGGAGCCCGCACATTCACCAAGCGACTCTGAACTGTATTGCTCGGGACGACCGGGTATTGCTGCGGCTGATGTGCTCTTCGCGTCGCAAGCGCATGCACTGGAGTACGCCGCCGCGCTCCGCGCCGCCAGAGCACCTACTCCGACAGCCATCAGCGTGCGACAGAGATGCAGCTTCCAATTCCCGCGGGCCGCTCGCCCGTACGCAGCAGAGGGCGGAGAGATCGCTCCCTCCGCCCGTGAGTAAGTCGCTGCGCGGACTCCCTTAGCTACCGCTCAGTCAACCCTCAGTCCTCGTCGGGGATGAAGGGCATCATGCCCCTGAGGCGCTTGCCGACCTCCTCGATCGGATGCCTGCCACTGCGCTCGAGCAGCTTGTTGTAGACCGGGCGGCCGCACTGGTTCTCCATGATCCACTCGCGCGCGAACTCGCCGCTCTGCACCTCGTAAAGCATCTTCTTCATCTCCGCGCGCGTCTCATCGGTGATGATCCGCTTGCCGCGCGTGAGATCGCCGTAGGTCGCGGTGTCCGAGACACCCTTGCGCATCCCGGTGATGCCCTTCGGATAGATCAGGTCCATGATCAGCTTAAGCTCGTGCAGCACCTCGAAGTAGGCGATCTCCGGCTGGTAGCCCGCCTCGACCAGAGTGTCGAAGCCGGCCGTTATAAGCTCTGCGACGCCGCCGCACAGCACCGCCTGCTCTCCGAAGAGGTCGGTCTCGGTCTCTTCCTCGAAGGTCGTCTCGATAACGCCGGCCTTCGTGGCCTTCAGAGCCTTCGCGTATGCCAGCGCAAGCTCCATCGCGTTGCCGGTGAAGTCCTGATATATCGCCACGAGCGAAGGCACGCCGGTGTCATCGAGGTAGCAGTCCCGCACGAGGGCGCCAGGGCCCTTCGGAGCGATCATGAATACATCGATGCTGTCCGGCGGTACGATCTGCCCGTAGTGGATGTTGAACCCATGCGAGAAGACCAGCGCGTCGCCCTCTTCGAGGTTTGGCTCGATGGCGTTGCGGTAGACGACCGCCTGGACGTGATCCTGAGTGAGGATCTGCACGACCTGCGCCTGCTGTGTTGCCTCCTCGGCGCTCACCGGCTCCCAGCCGTCGGCCAGTGCATTCTGGTAGTTCTCAGTGCCCTCAAGCTCCGAGATCACCACCTCAAGGCCGCTGTCGCGCAGGCACAGCGCCTGTGCGCGTCCCTGAATCCCGTAGCCGATTATCGCGACCTTCTTGCCCTCAAACAGGCCGAGGTCCGCATCGTCGTCATAATACATCTTAGCTCCCATCGTTCGTCTCTCCCTTCGGATCTGTGGCAACGGTCGGCGCTCCTGCGCCGCCCCGCTGTTCGTTGTGCTGCTTGCTGTGAACCTCATCGTCAGGCATAACCTGTGTGTTGTCGCTCTCCGCCGATCTCTCCTCGAGGTCGGGGAAGACCAGTCGACGATATAATATCCCAAGCACCAGTCCGACGGCGATGAATATGAGCGCGTTGAGCGCGTGAACCGAGACTCTGTGCAGGCCGGCAACGCCGGTCTCTGGATCGAAGCGTACGGTGTGACTGTAAAGACTCCACATTCCGAACAGGACAGGGCCGAGCAGGCCAACCGCGAATCCCTGTCCGAGACCGATCAGCAGCCGCTCACGCAGGTGGCCGACCGCCAGGCCGATCAGTGCACCGAGCAGCGGCCCTACCCATATGAGAGCGCGGAACACCGCGTCGGCCTGTTCGACTGTAACAAGCTCTGTCATCGTGTTGGCAGGCCCTTCGGGTCGCGGAGCGGATCTTGAGCAGGATACGATCTTCCGTCGGCACGCAAAGCTCCTGCGTCATCCGGTCAATGCGCGCCGATATCGGGCGCTTCGCTCCGTGGTAGCCGATGACCTTCCCAGCAACGCAGTTTCAGTCGATCAACTCGTCGATGCGGACCCCGTTGATCACGAGGCCGCGGATGTCGCAGCCCTCCAGCCGCACATCGCGGAAGCTCACGTTCCGGAACCGCGCCCTCTCTACCGAGCCGCGGTGGAAGCTGCTGTGCGAGAGATTGCAGTTGTCGAACTCGCTCTCGCGCAGGTCGGTGCCCCGCCAACGACTTCCCCGAAAGTCGCCCCACTCGGCCCGGAAGTCGCGCACCTGCGTGCGTTCGACATTGATGTAACGCAGCGAACAGTGCCGCAGCGTGAGCCCTGTCCACCTCGACTGGCGCACATCCCAGTCATCGAGTGTGAAGTCGTAGCCCTCGAGGCCCTCGATGGTGCTGCGCGTGAGCTGCGGCCCGGAAAGCCTTGAGTACTCGAAGATCGTCTGCTCGAGATGACTGTCTTTGAATGTGATCCTCGGGCTTCTCGTAATGTCGATGAATCGCGCATCAGGGAGGCGGCAGTCAGTGAAGACCGCGCGCCGCAGATCGCATCCGGTGAACTGCGTGTTGCGCAGGCTCCGGCGCTCGAAGACCTCACCGTCGGCCCGGGCATCGCCACCGCCGAGTATCGACATAGACACCAGCAACAGGATGATATTCGTAAGACGGCGCCTCATCCTCGTCACCTCCAGACGCGGCCTGCGTTCTTGGGCTGTCTAACCGGGATGGAGGGGCCGCACGAGCACGGCTTGTGTCAGCAAGCGGGGCGAGGTCGGCCCATCGGTCGTTCAGGCTGTTCGACGCCCTTGTGGGCCGACCTCGTGCCGCTACTTCGCGGCTCCACTCGTGCGGCCCCTCCTTATGGCTGCCAGACCGCCGTCTGCGCCGTGTCAGCCCTGACCGCCGCGGTCTAGCACGATCTTGCCGGAGCGGACCATCTCAGCGATCTCGTAGTCCGCCATCACGTCAACGAACGCGTCGATCTTGTCCTTATCTCCGACAAGCTGGACCATCACGGTACCGTTACCGATATCAACGATGTCGCCGCGGAAGACGTCGCACAGCGAGATAAGCTCCGCCCGCTGACCACGCTCGACCTCGACCTTGATCAGGCAAAGCTCGCGCTCGACAATATTGCTTTCGGAGTGATCGATGACCCGCACCACGTCGTGGAGCTTAAGCACCTGCTTCGCGATCTGCCGCAGTGTGGGCAGATCACAGGTGGTGGCGACGGTCATGCGCGATATCGCCTCGCTCTCGGTGGTACTCACCGCGAGGCTGTCAATGTTGAAACCGCGGCGCGCGAACAACCCGGCGACCCGGGCGAGCACACGCGGCCGATTCTTCACGAGCACGGAAATCGTGCGCTGCATCTCCATCTCTGTCATCCCTTTCTCAGTGGCTGTCGCCGGGTACTTACTCCGTGTCGTCTCCAATCGGACACTCGATGATCTCGTCGAATGACTGCCCCGCCGGAATCATCGGGAACACATTCTCCTCTTTGGCCACGATGAAGTCCACCATCACAGGACGATCCTCAACCTCCATGGCCTGTTCCAGTGTCTCCACCACGCTCTCCCGCTCATCACAGCGTAGCCCGACCGCACCGTGAGCCTCGGCGAGTTTCACGAAGTCCGGATTGCCGTGCAGGTCCACGCCGGAATACCGCTTGTTGAAGAACATATCCTGCCACTGTCGCACCATCCCCAGGTACGAGTTGTTGAGGATGATGATCTTGTAAGGCAGATTGTGAATCACTCCGGTGGTAAGCTCCTGCATACACATCTGTATGGAGCCATCGCCCGCGATGTCAACCACGAGATCGTCGGGGCGACCGATCTGCGCACCAACTGCGGCCGGGTGGCCGTAGCCCATCGTGCCGAGGCCTCCGGAACTGCACCACCTGCGCGGCTCTTCGAGCGGATAGTACTGCGCCGCCCACATCTGGTTCTGGCCGACCTCGGTGGTGATGATCGCCTCACCTCCCGTCACCTCGTAGAGCTTCTCCACCACGAACTGTGGTGCCATCAACTCATCTTCATCGCTGTAAGCGAGGGCGTGTTCGGTCTTAAACTGCTTGAGATGATCCTCCCACTCGCCGCGCTCCCGGCGCCCGACGGTCTCATTGATCGCGGCGGTCGCCGTCTTCGCGTCGGCGGCGATGCCCACGCTTGCCGGACGGACCTTGTCAATCTCAGCCGGGTCGATATCGACGTGAATGACATCTGCGTCCGGAGCGAAACGTGAGAGGTCTCCGGTGATCCGATCATCGAAGCGGGCGCCGATAACGATCAGCAGGTCCGCGTTCTGGATCGCGTAGCTGGCGTAGCTCATGCCGTGCATCCCCGGCATGCCCATCGACAGTTCATGCGTCTCCGGGAAGCAACCCTTTGCCATCAGCGTATGCACAACGGAGATGTTGCACTTCTCCGCAAGCTCGCGGATCTCCTCATGTGCGTCGGAGGAGGCCACGCCTCCACCGATCATTATGACCGGCCGCTCCGACGTCTCGATCAGCTCCGCGGCGCGATCGATATCCGCCTCGGCGGGCACCTGCGGCTCCTCGTAGCCGTCGAGGGCCTTGATGTTGCGCTCCGCCCAGGCAATCGGGCCCGCCGACACATCGAACGGTATGTCGATCAGCACCGGCCCCGGCCTCCCGTTCTGTGCGAGGTAGAACGCCTCCCTCACCAGGTCCGGGAAGCGCTCGATCTGATAGGGCTCCTTGACCAGATAGTTATGCTTGGTGATCGGAATGGTGATTCCGGTCACGTCCGCCTCCTGAAAGGAGTCCATTCCGACGAGATTCGTCTTGACCTGACCGGTGATCGCCACCATCGGCACCGAGTCCATGTATGCAGTCGCCAGACCGGTGACGAGGTTACATGCACCCGGACCGGAGGTGGCCATGCACACGCCCACCTTGCCGGTGACGCGAGCGTAGGCGTCCGCCGCATGTGCGGCACCCTGCTCGTGCCGGGGCAGCACTCCACGAATGTTCTCGGCATCGTAGAGCGCGTCGTATATCGGGATGACGGCTCCTCCCGGATAGCCGAAGAACACGTCCACGTTCTCCTCTTCGAACACGCGTAACAATGCCTGCGCGCCAGAGACAGTTTCCTGTGACATTTTCTTACACTCCTCAGTAACGGCAGTGACAGCAGGAACTCCAGGGACTACGAACGACGACTGCCTGCAGGGGCGGCGACCGGGATCAACGCCGGCCTCCACCCCTCGGGACAGGTGACAGGATCACGTTTGCGCGAATCTGCATGATGATCGTCCCGTTTCGACGACGCTCCTCCGCTGGGAGGAGGTGACGGCTCACAACGTGAGACCGTGGTTGCTATGACATCGGGCGGTGCTGCTGGCGATCACAGTAATCGAGTTTCGCCTGCGACAGTCAATTGCACAACTAATCGTTGCACTCCGGCGTCATGACGGCACCGGTGTTGGCGCTGGTGACCAGCCTCGCGTAACGCGCGAGCCAGCCTTTCCCTATCTTCGGGTCGGGGCGGACCCAACTCTCGCGGCGACGGGCGAGTTCTTCCTCGTCCACCAGAAGCTGGAGGGTCCGCTCATCGAGGTCGATCGCGATCTCATCTCCATCTTCAATGAGCGCGATAGTACCACAGACCGCGGCTTCCGGGCTGCAATGACCCACTGCGGGGCCACGAGTGCCACCGGAGAAGCGACCATCGGTGAGCAGTGCGACCGTCTCCTCCTTGCCCATGCCGGTGAGCGCCGCGGTCGGGTTCAGCATCTCGCGCATGCCGGGTCCGCCCTGCGGCCCCTCGTAGCGCACTATCACCCACGAACCGTCCGGAATCTCGTCGGCGAGAATTGCCTCCATCGCGGCCTCCTCAGAGTCGAAGCAGAGTGCTCTGCCGGTGAACTGCCGCATGGAATCGGCCACTGCCGACTGCTTGATGACAGCACCATCGGGACACAGATTCCCGTGCAGCACCGCGATGCCACCTGTCACCCGGTATGCACTGTCCTTGCTGCGGATCACGTCATCGTCCCAGACTTCGGCATCGGCCACGTTCTCTTCCATCATCCGCCCGGAGACCGTCAGATTGTCCTCAATGTCATCGCCGAGCACTCCCATCGCGGCGAGGACCCCGCCCGCATTGTGAAAGTCCTCCATCATGTAGTCGCCCGCGGGACGCAGTTTGCTGATCTGCGGTGTGACCTGCGAGATCTCGTCGAACCACTCAAGCTCCATCTGCACCCCCGCTTCATGTGCGATCGCGGGAATGTGCAGGCAGGTGTTGGTTGAGCCGCCCAGCGCCATATCGATGCGAATTCCGTTTCGGATCGATGCCTCAGTGATGATCTGCCTGGCCGTGATATCCTCCTCAACCATGCGGCAGATCGCCTCACCTGACTCGTAGGCGATGCGGGTGCGTTCCGATGTGCCTGCAAGGGCCGATCCTGCGCCGGGAAGCGACATACCCATCGCCTCGGTCACGCACTGCATGGTGTTGGCAGTGTAGAGGCCCTGACAGGCACCCTCGCCGGGGCAGGCGCGAAGCTCAAGCTCCTGCATCTCCTCATCGTCTATCTCGCCGCGCTGATAGCGGCCGACCGCCTCGAAGGTATCACGCACGAGAGAGAGGCGCTTGCCACGGAAGTTGCCCGAGTGCATCGGACCGGCGGTGACTACGACAGCAGGTATGTCCAGCCGTCCCGCCGCCATCAGCATTCCGGGCGTGATCTTGTCGCAGTCGGTCAACAGGACGATGCCGTCCATCGCATGGGCCTCGGCCATGGATTCGACCACATCCGCGATCAGTTCACGTGACGGCAGGGAGTAGAACATGCCCGCATGGCCCATGGCGATGCCGTCGCAGATCGCCGGAACGCCGAAGTTGAAGGGTACCCCGCCTCCCGCGCATATCCCATGCTCGACCGCACGTGCAAGCCGCTGAAGTCCGATGTGTCCGGGGACGATATCGGTGTAGGAGTTGGCAATACCGATGAACGGCTTCTCCATCTGTTCGCGGTTCAGTCCACAGGCGTGCAGCAATGCCCGTGATGCGGCGTTGTCGAGACCTGCCTTCGCGCGATCGCTACGCATTTGGTTGCCTCCTGAGTGTGCCCGACTATCACGTCCGGCTTAAACTACAAACGCCCCTCGTCCGATCCGCGGATCGCTGATCCGCATAAGGGACGAGAGGCTGCTGTGAGATCGCTCCCGTGGTACCACCCTGATTCCGAAGAGGCTCCCGGCCGCTTTCGGCTCTCATTGGACGGTGTAACGACCGTCAATCGGCGACACCTGTCCGCACGGAGGGCTCCCGTGCCTTCGGCGCCACGGCTCCAGGGCGACAATTCAGCGGTGGGCGACCACCGGCTCTCAGCACGTCACCGGCTCTCTGTCGATCGCGTCTTCCGCCTACTCCTCCCCTTCAGGGCCTGTAGGCTGTGTATCAGGTTGACCGCAAGTATAACGCACCGGCCCGAGAGTCGTCAAGGCGATATACGAGCAACGTGATCAGTCAGGGATGAACCGAGGTCAACCCGTCCTCTTGCGCGGCGATGCAGTTCACTTCGGGATCGCTGGAAACGTGTGCTTCCATGAAGGCCTCCGTGAGCCCGCAACGAATTATCCCCGACAGTGGCAGGAGGAAATTCGTCACCTCAAGGAGATCATGAAGATGAGCGACCTCAAGTCCATCGAGAACGAGTGGCAGTACCCGTCCGCCATCTGGCGTAGCGCGCCTTTCTGGTCGTGGAACTCCGAGCTTGTACCCGAAAGGCTGCAGGAGCAGATCCAAAGCATGCACGATGCCGGGATGGGGGGCGCGTTCATGCACAGCCGCTACGGTCTTAAGACCCCCTACCTCTCCGAGCGCTGGTTCGAGTGCGTCAGCGCCTGCGTTGACAGGTGCCGGGAGCTTGACATGCACGCCTTCATGTACGATGAGGATCGCTGGCCGTCGGGTCCCGCGGGTGGCATCGTCACCCGCGAACACCCGGAGCATCGGCTCAAATACCTCGCCTTCACCTGGGACGAACCCTGGGAGGACGCGGAGGACGTGGTCGCTGTCTTCGATGTCGAGCTTGACGAGGATGATTGCCTCGTATCCTATCAGATGGTCGAGAGCGCTGCAGAGGCGGAGGGACGAGTCCTGTTTTTCGCCTGGGGTTTGCAGGAGGTCTCCGGATGGACCAATGACGGTGGCTACCTCGACACGATGAGCCCGGAGGCGGTCGCGAAGTTCATCGAGGTGACGCACGACGAATACGCAGATCGATATCAGGATGACATGGGCTCGATCATCCCTGCCGTGTTCACCGATGAACCAAGCTACGGTTCGCAGATTCACGGCGGCGCGCGCATCCCCTGGACGCTGCGCTTACTCGATGAGTTCGAGGCCCGGCGCGGCTACGATCTGCGCGGGCGTCTGCCAGAGGTCGTTCTGCGCCAGAGCGCAGACGATTACTCGCATCCCCGTCACGATTACTTCCGCACCATCACCGAGCTTTTCGTTGAGGCATTCAGCCTGCAGGTTGGAGAGTGGTGTGGGGAGCACGACATTGCACTCACAGGTCATATGCTCGCTGAGGAGACAATCGCCAGCCAGCGCAAGGCGATAGGCGCCGCGATGCCGCATTACGAGTTCATGCAATGGCCGGGCATCGACATGCTGCGCGATCAGATCAGGGAGCTTACCACCGCGAAGCAGGCGACGTCTGTTGCCGATCAACTCGGAATGGAGCGCGTGCTGAGCGAGACCTATGGCTGCACCGGCTGGGACTGGCCGCTTGAGGGACACAAGTTCAGCGGCGACTGGCAGTGGGTCAGCGGCGTCAATTTCCGCTGCCCGCATCTGACGCATTATTCACTCGCGGGCGGTGCAAAGCGCGACTATCCGGCCTCGATCCGCGATCACAGCCCGTGGTGGCCCTACTACAACGCAGTGGAGGATTACTTCGCGCGGCTCAGCGTGATGCTCACCCGGGGCCGTCCGATCCGCGATGTTTTGGTGATGCACCCGGTTGAGAGCGGTTGGGGGCAGCCGGACGACGACACCGGAAACGCCATGCTTGATGAGATTGAGGGGCGGATGCGCGACATCATCTACGCCCTGAGCAATGTCCCCTGCGACTGGGACTTCGGCGACGAATCGCTGGTGGCGAAGTACGCCTCGGTAGATGGAGAAGCGCTTCGAGTGGGGGAGATGAGCTATCGATGTATCGTAGTGCCGCCGGTTGTGACTCTGCGCGGCACTACCGTCGAGTTGCTTGAAGCATTCGTCGACTCCGGCGGACAGGTCATCTTCGCCGGAGAGCCGCCCGCACTGGTGGACGCTGCACCCTCGGAGGTCGCGCAGGAGCTTGCACAGCG
The DNA here is from genome assembly GCA_003566775.1 of candidate division WS1 bacterium. Classification (GTDB taxonomy): domain Bacteria; phylum Armatimonadota; class Zipacnadia; order Zipacnadales; family UBA5352; genus UBA5352. The sequence goes on along the minus strand of PXBW01000194.1, from coordinate 4,354 downwards.
GGCCACCGTTACCGCGGAAGAGCCGGCAGAGGTGCTCGAGGCGGTCTTCGCCGCGGTACCGCAGCGCGTTCAGGTGCTTGAAGACGGTGAGCCGACCGACTTCGTATGGGCGATGCTGCGCGAGGTGGAGGGCGGCAGAGTGCTCTTCGTGGAGAGCAACGATCGTGAGGAGTCACACACCATCGAGGTCCGGGTAGAGGGTGCGGCGCCGGTGGTGCAATGGGAGTGCATGACCGGTGAGCGCGTGCTGGTCGAGTCCTCCGAGGAAAACGGCACGGTCGGCTTCGAGCTTTATCTACCCGAGACCGGCTCGGCGCTGGTCTCACTGGGGATCGACTGCCCGGACGCGGTGGGGCCGCGCGTTGAACCGAAGATAGCTGCGAGTCGGGAGATCGCCGGCCCCTTCGACGTGGAGCTGACCGAGCCGAACACGCTGCCGCTGGATTACTGCCGCTTCCGCGTCGAGGACGAGGAATGGTCGGAGCCGGTCCCTGTACTGAAGGCCGACGAACTGATTCGCGCGCGTTACGGCCTCGGCAAGCGCTTCGGCAGCGCGCATCAACCGTGGTATCTCTACGCGACCGGCGTAGTGGACACCGCGCCGCGCGATCCCTGTCAGGTGCGCTGGAGCTTCCATGTGACCGACGTGCCGAAGACCTGCCACCTCGCGATGGAGACCCCTGAGGACTACAAGATCACGATCAACGGAGCGGCGGTCTCGGAAGTTGACGGCTGGTGGGTGGACGAGGACATCGAGACCCTCGACATCAGTCACCATCTGCAGGAAGGTGATAACGAGATCACGCTCAGTTTCGTGTACCGTCCGACCATGGAGATCGAGGACGGTTATCTGCTCGGCGACTTCTCAGTGGCCACGCTTGACGGCGATCCGGCACCGGGCAACATGACACTCCTGGCGCCGGTGGAGAGGCTCGACGCCGGGTCGTGGGTCGGCCAGGGCCTCGACACCTACGGCGGCGCTGTGCGCTATCGGCTGACCATTGAGAAGCCTTCGGATGACAGACGGTGCCGTGTCTCTCTGCCCGAACTGAGTTGCACCGCAGCGGTGATACACGTCGGAGGCGAGCAGTTCGTGCTGCCGTGGGCGCCTTTCGCAGCGGACATCACAGATGCGATGGACGACGGTGAGAACGAGGTCCTGGTCGAGATCATCGGTGGTCGACACAACATACTCGGGCCACTGCACACACCGTGGGAGGAGTGGACCGGGCCCGGAGAGTTCGATCCCGACAATCCGAAGTGGCGCTTCAAATACTACCTCAACGATCATGGCCTCATGGGACCGGTGATCATCGATACGTTGGTAATGGAATAGCTGCGAGCGATAGACCGACAATCAGCGACAGACGATCGGGCCGGACGGCGCCACGCACCCCGGGGTCGCGAACGGGCTTCGCCCCGAGGAGCGATACAGGCGTCAGGGATTCATGCGCACCCCGAAAGGCGGCCCGATCGCATTTCTCACCGACCCAGTCCCGAAAATGCCCCCGCACCGGCATGGGGATGGTGCGCCTCACAGCGGTCGCCTTCCGCCTGCCTGCTTCGAGGCCAACAGGCGGTTGCGTTCAGCCTGCGGGCGGTGTTTCTGCTTTCTCAGGCACCTCGATACATTCGGCCTTCCCTTCATCCGCCTCATTCCCGGTGTCGGGTTCCGGTTGTGGTATCAGCCAGACGATAGCGATCTGAATGAGTTCGGAGGCGGTGCGCCAGACCCGCATCAGCAGGGCGACGACAAAAGGTGACGGGACGCCACCGGTAAGTTGAAGCAGGCCGGCGATCGTCGCCTCCTTTGCGCCCAGTCCCACCGGTGCGAACACTACGAGAGTGCTGGCGATCTGCGATCCCAGCAGCGCGATCGCCAGAGGCGCAAGTGCGGTCCACTCGACCGCGAAGGTCGCTTGAACCATGAGATAGAACGCAAAGCAGTGCAGGCCCCAGTAAACGAAGTAGTATCCCAGCAGGGTGGCGATCTGCAGGCCGTTCAATCGACTCGGAAGCGGCGGGCGGTTGAGCTTGTGCAGCACCCAGTCTGCGATGCCGTGGAACACACGCGGGTGCGCGAAGACCACAGCGGCGGCGATCAGCAAGGCCGCCGCCGGGAGATACGACAAACCCGCGCCGAGGGCGTAGAGACCGATTCCGGCCAACAGTGTGGCCACCATGTTACGCAGCACGGTCTCGAGGGCGATTGTCCCGGCGACCGGCACCGGGGGGATGCCGTGACGACCGGCGATCTGCGCGCGGAAGATCACAATGAAGACCTTACCGGGTACGTAGTTGCCGAACTGCGATGCCGCGCTTGCCTTCAGACCCGCGCGCATCGGAAGCTCGTAGCCCAGCATACGCATCATCATCACCCACGCGAAACCCTGCCAGACAAAGCCAAGCCCGTAGAGAGCCATTGACACCGCGAACAGTCCATAGCGAATCTCCAGTTCCGTCCAGTCGATCAGCAGGGCGTCCTGCCATGCCCGGTAGATTACCCATGCGAGTAGCGCGCAGACGGTTATTGTCGCCGCCACGCGCTTCAGCAGCGCCCGGCCGCTCCTGTTTTCTGCTATGTCGGAATGCTCGTTCATCTCTATCCTGTTGGTACCACACAAATCGCGCCACGGGTGTGATTCTGCCGAGGTCTTCGTCGATCATTATACGATCCTGTCCGTCGGGGTCAAATCAGGATGAATGGAAGACCTGCCTCCACCGCACCTCTCCGATCGCTATCACCCTCCGGCTTCGTTCTCGATGATGCCGCGCATGATAGCATCGATCATCCGCGTACACTCCCGGATGAGTGTGTCTCAGAGGGGCGTGGAAGGTGCAGGGTTGGGGCATCGCGTCGGTGACGCCGGTGTCGTGTTGGATAGTGCAACGACAGGGGACGCGGCAGTGTTGACACAGCTACGATCAAACTCGGGGCGGATCGCTCTGGCCTGGAGTAAGCATGAAGTGGTGGGCGCGGCGCATTTCGTGCAGTCTTTCTACCTCGCCGGAACCGGGCCTCATCGCGCAGCTTGAGAGGGTGCTGCGCGACGAGGATGCCTGACCGACGGTGGCCGTTGCCCTGCCAGGTGCCCGACATCGGCGATGAGCCCAATAACCGGGAGGCGACCGCGTCAGGCCGTTCCATGAAGCGGGGACAACCGCCCGCCGGGCTGAGCGGAGCTTACGCCCCGAGCTTTGTCGCTATCTGCGCGACACGCTCGCCCAGGACCCGGCAGACCGCCACTTCCTCGTCGGTCAACGGCTGATCCCCCTGTTGCCCCGCGAGATGAGATGGGCCGTATGGCGTCCCTCCGGTGCTCGTGGTCGTTAACTCCTCAACGGTGTAGGGAACCCCCACGATGATCATCCCGAGATGTATCATCGGTGCCCACATGGTCAGGTTCGTGACCTCCTGACCACCGTGCAGCGATGCCGTCGAAGTGAAGGTGCCTCCCGGCATGCCGACAAGGTCGCCGCCGAGCCAGAGCGGAGCCATCTGATCGAAGTAGTTGCGCATGGGCGCCGCTGCGTTTCCGAAGCGCGTCGGCGCGCCGAAGCAGGCTCCCGCGGCGTCCTTCAGATCGTCCATATTCGCATGGGGGTACTCGATCGTCAGACGCTCGTGCGTCTCCTGCCAGCGCTCGTCTGAAGCTCGCACCTCCTCAGGAGTGCATGTGTCTCCGGTGAAGGCGAGCATCGGTACCGCACCATCGACCTGCTCGACACCTGCTGCAACCTCCTGAGCCATTGCCTCGACGTTGCCGTATCTGCTGTAGAACGGTATGTAGATTCGCATCCTATCTCCTCCTCAGTACGCTCCCATGTCTTCATGTGAACGCAGGAAGCGTGTTCTCGACTTCTGGAGGAGGATTCGCTCTCAGTGAACAGGCTCCTGCCCGATGGTGCAAACGTCTCTCACCTCTCCGATCGCCCCCGCCGGGCCTGCCGGGGAGGAGAGTGTTCCGGCAACGCGGAGACACAAAAAGACTTCGGACCGGAAGCGACCATCCCGCCGAGGACGACCAAGCGAACTGCCAGAAACCGTTTTCACTCCGCGATGCAGCAGACCTCTCCGATCGCCGGAGTGGTGCCGTCCGCAACAGTTATAGGTCCCTCTTCAATGGGCGCAGCCGGCAGGCGACAGATGACACCCGGACACTTGTCCATTACACTGAACGTGCCGCAGTGATGCTCACAGATGCGGCGCACCGCGTCGAGTGAGAGGTCAACCGGGTCTATCGCTATGTGGCCGTCGGCGCCGCGGTTAGTCTGTGATTCGACCGTCACGACCAACTCCACGCTTGCGGATGTGGTGGTCTCCGAGACATGCCGGATCCGCGATATCACCCTG
>PXBW01000029.1 GCA_003566775.1 candidate division WS1 bacterium | reverse complement strand
GCAGACGGCCAATAAGAACGGTCATGATGCCTTCGAAACGCTCACTGACGCCCTCGGACCCTCTATTGACGACAGCCTCCTCCTACAACGCGCCTGATACCACAAGGTGAGTAGTTACCGATAGACTACCGGATTGGACCTTCAATCAGGCCCGGCAGCCTCGTTGAATTGTGCACTCCCGTATCCCCTTTTGCCGGGGCGCCAGAGGACATTTGAACCGCAACTGGTGCGGGCGTCAGCAGAGTCAGTGGAGATGATAGGCGCGCCACGGTCCCGCGCCGGCAATCGGATTGTCGTGCGGCCGCGGAATGTCCTGCAGGCCACGCGGAATCGCCCTGGCGTGACCGTCGGCGTACACGGCATTGGCCATATTATTGTGTCGGCTGTCCACCACATAGTATGCGTGGTTGTAAAGCTCCGCGACTCTCGCGGTTGGCCGATTGGCGTTGTCCGTGCGCTCCCAGAAGCCGCGCTCTACGTACCAGTGAGTGGCGTCGATCGCCAGGATCATCTGTGCCGGGTGCGTCATATCGGCCATACCCACGCCTGGGCCGGAAACACCCGGATCTGGATCATCGCCCCAGTCTGTGGAGTTGTAGGCGATCGACCCATTGTAACCGAGCACCTGCCTCACGGCGCCATACCCCCCGTTGATCGTACCCGACCCGCCCATCGAGTCACTCCCCCACCCTGCGGAGGGGCAGCGGAAGATCTGGTGATTCTGCACGTATGGCATCAGAGTGCTGTTCCAGCCGAAATACGGAGGAACACCTGTGTCGCGTCCCATAAGAGTGTCGGCGAATCTCTCATCGTAGTCCTGTGCGTACATCATGAACGCGGTACCGATCTGTCTGAGATTGCTCAGACAACTCGTCTGCCGCGCTCTCTCTCGCGCCCTTGCGAAGACCGGGAACAGAATTGCAGCCAGGATCGCGATGATCGCGATTACCACCAGTAATTCGATCAGCGTGAAACCATGTTGTTGGCGGTACATGAGAGGCATCCTCCTTTGATGTGTTATCATCCGCCCATTGCGCTGATTGGGGATCGTGGATGCCTGCCGGGCAGATCGCCTTTGGTGAGGTTGCCCGTCCGCGGCGCAGCGGCATCGTCGATTCCGCCTCCGCTATGATTGTTAATGTAATTCTCCGCTGGAGACGGACATCCTTCATCTGAACCGAAATATTTTCGATGCAAGACGTAACCCTGCCATCTTAAGGAAGCCGCTGCAGCAAAGTTTGCTCACCTGAAGCATCAGAGTTGATCGACACTCGTAAGCTGTCCCGGCAGCGGCGAGTGATTATCGATGCCGAAGTCGCGGTTCTCCTCGGTTACCGGGTAGCGTTCCCGCACCGTGTGGTCCTGCACGTAGGCGCGCAGATCTTCGGGATGTGCGAACTCGGTCAGCGCCTCCTGCTGCCCCGGCCATTGAACACCCAGATCGCTCTGATAGACGCAGACGCCGGCGGCGCCATCTTCGTGCGCATCCAGCGCCCGCCTCGCCATGACCCAGGGATTTACCCCGCGTGGATTACATTCGCCGCTCCACCCGCCCGCCTGTCTGGGAAGACAGTTATTACCGGCGAAGACCGGGATGCCGTGCTCGCGGCCGAGCGCGAGGTAGGGCTCGTCATCCCAGTCCTGGTACTGCTCGATCCATCTCAGTTCGGAGAGCGCTATTTCGTCGATCAGCCCGCGTCGGCACCAATCTTCAACAGCGAAGCCGCAGATCAGGTTCGCTTCGAGGCCGTCATTGGGGATACGCACCTGCAGCGGAATCTCACGATCGTAGCGCTCGCGCACCGGATCGAGTTCGTTCTTCAACTCCACCAGAAACTCGGTAACCGCTCCGGCTCGATACGCGCACCAGTCGAGGAACTCCTCACGCTGCCCGGAGAGGGTAAGCTCGCGCGGATCGAGACCCCGTTCGGCGCGCCACGGGTTCACCAGTGAGGGATGGTAGCGCGCGGCTGGAGGCTGGCGGCAGAAGTCGAGGCACAGTCCCTCACACCCGATCTGCGCCGCCTCGACCAGTATCTCGACCCGCTCGCGGCGGTATTCCGGCGCCCCGAAGGTCATCCGCGTCACGTCGAGTCGTCCGTCGCGGAGCACCTCGAGAAGCTGCGGATTGTGCTGGGTGAAGCATCCGCGATGGGGCCTGCCGGGGGAGTAATGCCGGTTCATCGACAGGCGGCCGTACACTGTGCAGCCCTTCTCGCGGCCGTACTGCAGTGCCACACGAAGCTGGCAGCGCTCGCGGTACATCGCCTCCACCGCCCTGCGCTGGGCCCCGTCGATGAGGGCTTCATCGAGAAAACCCTTGCAGGTAGCATGAGGCAGATCGCTGTGATAGGTCAGGACGCTGCGCCCAAGCTCCCAGACGAGATGTCGGATGTTGCAGGCGATGTGTGCGTCGATGCAGTCCTCAGCATCGTGCCCGGTGGGCCAGCGATGGGGGAAGTGTCCGATCCAGCAACCGAGTTCTATCACGCCCTGGATGGTCCAGTCCATCGTTCTCTCTCCCGGCGTTACCAGAATTGTGCGTAAGCGGCATCGGCGATGTCGCGTTCGCCGTTGAGGGCGTCGGGGCCTTCGAGGTGATTACATTCTGGTAGATTCCGGGCCATTCCGCGCCCAGGATCTCTGCAGCTGTGACCGCCCGGCCGGGTATCGCTATCGAGGTGCCTCGAACCTGTCTTCCCTGTGGTCTCGGCTTCGCGACCTTCTGAGGCCTCCTCCCGCCGACGGCAAATCGCCCCCGAAAACATTGTCTGCGAAGAAGGTCCCCATACAGTGGGGCGCGAACCTGAGCGTCACCCGGGGTGGTTCTCTATCCCCGCAGAGCTTTAGTTCTCAACGCAATCGATGAGGTGATTTCCATGCGAGATCGACGGCGAGACAGGACGCACATGCAGTGTTTTCTTGTGCTGCTCACGGCTCTACTGGGATTAACCGTCGCGATTGGCGCGGCTCTCGCCCAGGAGGCTCCCATGCACCCGCAGGTACCCACTGATGACGTCGCGATCGTCAGAGTCTCCACCGTTCAGGCGCTCAAGGGCTGGGAGGACCCCCCGGATGGAACGGTCGTCGAGACGGTGGGCTTCCACGAACCGGGCGACGGCGGGGCGGCCCTTTACCGCGTCCAGCAGCTTCCGGACGAAATGGAGCCGAATGAGGCTGACATCATAGCGTTGCAGAACGGCCTCGTCGCCGTGCTGCATGAGAGAAACGCGGTGAACTACCGAATGTTCGGCGCGGTGGGGGACGGTGAGAATGACGATGGAGTGCAGATCAAGCTCGCACATGAGTACGCCAACCGCCACGGTGTCCCGGTCGTCAATCTCAGCGGCGAGTTCTGGATCAAAGAGACCAATGACATCACGATCCAGACCAACGTGAGTTGGGGCAACACAACCTTCTACATTGATGAACGCCACAACGTGCAGGGAATCCCGCGATTTACCGTCGTCAACGATGAGCCCACGGAGACCATTGAACTCGACGACGAACTGAAGGAGACCCTGCTCGAGAGGATCCGCCCCGGTGTGCAGATCATCCCCGAACTGGCGGACTGGTCAAACCACCTGATCGTCGTGCAGGATACCGAGGATCGCATCGGCATCCGCGCCGGCTACGAGAACCATCGCGGATGGGCGCGCGAGGACTTCTTCTACGTGGAGGAGGAAGGGCGGATCATCGGTGACATCTCGTGGGAGTTCAGTGACTTCACCTCGATCACCGCTATCCCCTGCAATGACTCCTACCTGATCATCGAGGGCGGCGGCTTCCGAATGTCGGGTCACACGCCTGACACCGGTTCAACCGGCTACCATCACAACGGATTCTCCATTCGGCGCAGTCGCACAATTATTCGCGATCAGTGGATGGGGCTGCAGGAGGGGCGCCGCGACGAATCGCTGGCGGCCCGTAACGGCTTCTACACTCTCAGCCGCGTTTACGATGTCACGCTGGAGAACATTCGGCTGATGCCGTGGGAGAAGAGCCGTCGCGAGCCTGAGGTGGCGGTCCCACACGGCACCTACGGCATCGGCGGATCGCGCATGCTCAACTGCACCTTCCGCAACCTCACGGCCGAGGCCGGATGGATCTCATGGGGAGTTTTCGGCACGAACCTGACCAAGAACCTGCGCATCGAGAACTCGCAGTTGAACCGGGTGGACGTTCACTTCCACTGTCAAAACCTCTACATCAAGGACTCCACCATCGGCCTCAAGGGCATCACCGTCACCGGCGCGGGCGACCTCTTCATCGACAACTCCGAGCGCCACGGCAACACCTTTATCAGCTTTCGGCGCGACTACGGCTCAAGCTGGGACGGCCGCATCCGCCTGCGCGGCTGCACCCTCAAGCCGACCGGCACCGGCAACGTCTCGGTGCTGAGCTACCGCATGGCCGACTTCGACTACCAGCACCCGCTCGGCTATGCCCGTGATATCAAGATCGAGGACCTGGTCGTCGATTACAGCAGCGCGCCCGCATCCGAGGCCCCCTGCTGGCTGATAAGCAACCCGGCGCTTTCACAGACCGAGGCGGGCGATCGCCTGTACTTCCCAACACAGATCGTATTGCGCGACATCCGCGTGGAGAACCGTGAGCAGGGTGTTCGGCTGCTCCGCGTGCCCCGGCCACAGCATTACGACCTCGGCAGATCGGGCGGTTACGCCGACGGTCGACTGACGCCCAACAGCAGGATACTCGTCGAGAACGTGCAGCTTGAGAGCCTGACGCCGGAAGGTCCTGGTGACACCGACAACGTGCATCTGCTCATCGGAGGCGCGGAGCCTGAGGATTACGCCGACGAACTGGCCCTCTACCCGAGGATACGCTTCGCCGATTGCGACGATGTAAGCGTCTACCTCGGCAACGCCATCGCCAGCGTGTTCTTCGATCGCTGCACGATCAACACCGTGACCGCGACGGGACTGCGCGGCGAGCTCGCCTTCAACGACTGCCGCTTCCAGCCGCGTCTGCAGGAGGTCGGCGGGGAGATATACACGGTTGACAGCACATTGGGGACCCGTTTCACCAACTGCACCGTGCACGCCCCGATTGTTGACGGCGAGATACGCCCGGAGCTTGTCGATCAAACGGGCTTTCTCGAGATCAACGGCTCTGTGCAGCATTATCACATCAATACGGCGCTGGGTCCCCGGATTCTCGATCACATTCGGGAGGAGGGTGTCACACTCGACCCGGACTTCATCGAGAGGCTGAAGCTGCGTCACGCGCTGGAGGATTGATCGCGCGCCTTCCAGCGTGTCCGCCGGGAGAGCACGCGTGTGGGCGGCTCCTTTCAGCCTCGGGCCGCCCACTATCCGCGTTCAGGGCCATTGGGTTTCTGCCGCGGGACCCGGTAGCGAAGTGTCTTCTGGATCGCGACAATGGGTGTCCTCACGGCTCGCGCGGGTCATCTGTTGCGCGGCTGCAAAGCGTGCTGAGAGGTTTGACAGCGTGACGGGACGGGTGGTACAATATATTTGCTACGCATGTCGGCGAACGCAGGAGGCGTATTGATGGTCGATGAGCGGCTGCTCGAGATACTCGTGTGTCCTCAGTGCAAGGGCGATATCCGGCCCGAGGATGACTGGCTGATATGTGAAGAGTGTAGCGTGAAGTATCCTGTCCGCGATGGAATTCCAATCATGCTTACGGACGAGGCGGAGCCGCTCGAAGCAGACTGTGAGGAGTGACCTGCGCCTCGGAAGCGGCCCCTGCGAAGCGCTTTGAAGTGTTCCCCGACACTGCCGGAACGGGCTCACTGCGGGGCGGATCCCTAACGTCGAAAGGCATTGGCGGCGGGATCATCCGCTCCGGCAACGGTATCCATCCATGTGCGATACACCCCCCGACGTCAGCGTTTGCATCGTCAGTTGGAACGTGGCTGGCGACCTCCGTGTATGCCTCGAATCTCTTCACGCCCAGGAGCAAGCTCCCGAGTTTGAGATCATCGTGGCGGACAACAACTCCTCCGATGAGTCGGTCGCTATGGTGCGCGAGCTTTTCCCTGAGGTAACGCTGATCCAGAACGAAGAGAATCTCGGCTTTGCGAAGGCGACGAATCAGACCCTGCGCGCCGCCTCCGGCCGGTATCTTCTGATGCTTAATCCTGACACGGTGCTCGAACCCGACAGCCTCCGCACGCTCGTCGAGGTGGCTGATGCTCATCCCGAGGCAGGGATCGTGGCACCGAAGCTGGTCTATCCCGACGGCTCATTGCAGTACTCCTGCCGGCGCTTTCCGACCATCTCGGCCGCCGTCTTTCGCAATACGATTCTCGGCCGGATATTCCCCCGTGCGCGTTCGGCCTCCGCCTACGTCATGGCCGACTGGGACCATGACGCCGAATGTGAGGTGGACTGGGTGTCTGGCGCGTGCATGATGATCCGGCGCGAAGCTTACGAGCAGGTCGGGGAGCTTGACGAGGATTTCGTCTGGGGCTCCGAGGACGTGGACTACGGGGTCCGGATGCATCGGGCGGGTTGGACCGTGCTCTTCGCACCGGTAACGAAGGTGGTGCACGTGGTGGGGCGAAGCACCGATCAGGCGGTGGTGCCGACGATAGTGCGTGCGCACCGCGGGATGTACCTCCTCTACCGCAAGCATTTCGCGCGCAACTTCCTCGCGAGGGCCTTCGTCTGGCTCGGCGTGTGGTTGCGCGCGGGCCTGTTGATAGCAAGCTGGGAGATGCGACGCCTGCTCTCGAAGCTCCTGAGGTGGTCCCGGCGGCGAGTAGGTGAATCGTGATGAAGAGCTTCGTGCTCTGGCTCGCAAACGCGGCGAGAGTCCTCGCGCTGGGCATCGTGGTCACGCTTCCCTTCTTCGCAGGCTTCATGTTCACCGGCCGGGTCCTGACCGCGGCCGGTTTGACACTGCTGGTCGCGCTGCTTGCATCACTTGCGTGCGCGCTGGGGACAAAGACGATCAATCGCGGGGTGGGGGCGGCGAAGTGGCCGCTGCTTGGTTTCCTTGCATGGCTGTTGGTGGCTGCCTTCTACACAGCGTACCTTCACGCCAGCCTCGTGCAGATAGTGCAGATGACCTCCTACGTCGCGCTGCTGATTCTCTTCGCGTCGCTGTTCGCCGATCCGCGCTGGCGCGCTGCTGGATGGATCGCGCTGGTCACGGGCGGTGCCCTGCAGGCGGTGATCGGAGTGCGCGACTGGACGCAGACCTTGATCTTTCAGGGTGATCCAAGCTGGCGCATTTTCGGCACCATGTACAATCCGAACGTGCTGGCGGGCTATCTGCTGGTGGTCATACCGGCAGCGGTGGTCACGCTCGCCGTCGCCCGCAAGTGGGATGATCGGGGTGACGAGGATCGCCCCCGCATTGCGTCGATCGTTGCTGGCTTCGCGCTGCTCACTGCCTCCGCGGCTCTGCTGTTGACCGCATCGCGGGCGGGATTCCTGGGTGCGATGCTCGCCGCCGCGGTGCTGGTGAGCGCGCTGCCCACGCGCATACGAGCGCGCTGGGTGCTGGTCGGAATAGTCACGATCATCGCGCTGATCATAATCGCTCCTCCCTTACGCGAGCGGATGCTCTCCGCCACCGCACAGTCGCATTCGGCTATCTTTCGATGGTACACCTGGGCCGGCACCGCTGAGATGATCGTCGCGAGTCCCGTTGTGGGATTCGGCCCGGGTACGTATGAGCACGCCTACCCGCAGTTCGCGCGCGTTGGCTTCACCCGTATGGCGCATCATACGCCGCTGCAGATCGCGGCGGAGGCGGGGATCCCCGCGCTTGCCCTGGTGATTGCGGCGGTGATCATGATTGTGCTGCCCCTGTTGCGTGGCCTGCGGCAACGAGGCCTGGTCAGAATCGAGACTGCGGCCGCACTTGCAGCGCTCACCGGCGTCGGTCTTCAGAATCTCGCGGATTACAGTTGGCATGTGCCAGCGGTGGGCATGACACTCGCGGTTGCCGTGGGGCTTGCGCTTGCCGCAACGGCGG
>PXBW01000166.1 GCA_003566775.1 candidate division WS1 bacterium | reverse complement strand
GATGGTGATTTACAGGTCTCTGAACGCAACCGCAGGGCGCTTGCGTTGGCCGCCCAGGAGGACGTAACCGTGGCCATAGCTACCGGCCGCACGCACTCCTCGGCGCGTAAGTACGCCCTTGACCTCGAGATTGAGGCGCCGGTCATCTCGTACAACGGCGCGATGATCCGCGGCGCGAGTGCGGATGAGCCGATGAGGCATGTACCGCTGCCTGCCGACCTCGCCGCCGAGATCGTTGACTTACTCGTCGAGAAGCAGATCGATCTGATGTACTTCATCGATGACAGCATCTACGCGCCCCGCTTCGACCGTTGGGCGTACGAGTATCTTCAGCGAACCGGTGATCGGGCGCAGATCTTCGGTGACCTGCGCAGGATGGCGGGCAAAGAGCCCACCAAGCTCCTGCTCCTCGGGACACCCGAGCAGACACAGGAGCGCTACGAGTTCTTCACTGATCACTACGGCGACCGCGTATACGCCACTATCTCACTCCCGCAGTATATGGAATTGCTCAACCCTGAGGCGACCAAGGCGAGTGCATTGCGCTGGCTGGCAGATCATCTTGATGTGCCGATGGAGCAGACTATGGCGCTTGGCGACAGCCTGAACGATCTCGAGATGGTGGAGGCTGCAGGCGTCGGCGTGTTCATGGCCCGCGCCGACGAGCAACTGCGCCAGCAAGCGGACTTCGTGCCTGATGATGAGCGAGACGGCGTAGCCGAGGCGGTCGAGAGATTCGTGCTGGACGGGGTTGTGGGTGGTGATGGGGGCTGATATGGAGGAATCCGGGCGCGGTGAGGTAGATCTTTACGAGACCCTCCAGGTGCATCAACGGGCGATCCCGGAGGTCATCGAGAAAGCCTACCGCGTTCTCGTGCGCAAGTATCACCCCGATGTACATCCGCCGGAGAAGCGTGACTGGGCGCACAGGAAGATGACGCAACTCAACGTCGCCTATGATGTCCTCAGTGATCCGGCGAGCAGAAGCGAGTATGACGCCGCGCGCCGTCTCGGTCGCAGCAGATCGGATCTGACCGACGAGGAACAGGTCGATGCGCGGACACTGAAGTGCTTCAATCATCCCAAGCGTCCCTCGATCAAGTTCTGCTGGCACTGCGGGCGGCCTATCTGCGGGGAATGCTTCGGCGGCGACATTCACGGACACACCATCTGCGTTCCGTGTGCGGTGCTGGTCGAACGCGACCAGCAGTGGCGCACGGGCATGGACCCGAGGCCGCAGGACCGCGTACGAGAAGGAGCACCGATGGGCGGGAAGGGCCTGCTGGTACATTACGGACTTCTCACAATGCTCTTCGGCGCGATCCTCTGGGCGGTTTACTACATAGCCCTCGCATTCGGAAACACCGAGCAACAGGCTCTTCTGCTGGCCACCGGCCTCGCGGTTGTCTTCCTGGTGCTGGTAGTTCAACGTCTTACATGGCGGGTGCTCTGCCCTGAGTGTGGCGAGAGCACCGGTCACGCGGGCTTTCGCGCGCATGCCCCGTGGTCGGAGTTCCTTGCGCCGCAGCCCTACTGTCCGAACTGCGGGCGCCGGTTCCGCACGACCGAACTGCAGCAAACCTTCGACTGAACCCTTGCGCACACCGAATCCCGACACCGCGCCGGTGGTGGCGAATTCCCACCGTCCTGGAGCACAGCGCATCTGCGACGCCCTCGTTCTCCCGTGGCCGCGGGTAGCCGGGAGGTTTCGGACTGCAGTGGCGAGAAACCTGCGGTGAGATGACAGAAAAGCCCTTGCGAGCCGCATGCCTCGAAAACGATGGCCATCGATGGCCCGGGAGCTACCAGCGATGCGAACCACGCCCATTGCTCGATTACCTTCAGATATTCAGCCCGTTTCGTGCCCTTGCGGGGAGAGTCGCCGGATCATCACCGCAGATGATGACGCCGTAATAGGCTTTCACGTCACCTCTATCGAGGGCGCACAGGCGCACTTTCACCGGCATACCACCGAGGTGTACTACGTTCTCGATGGGAGCGGAAGCCTGATCCTCGACGGTGCGGCGCATCAGATATCACCCGGATCGGTGGCGTTCATTCCTCCCGGTTGCGCGCATCGCGGTGAAGGATCGTTTACCGCTGCGATCGCTGTGCTACCGCCGTTCGATCCCGAGGATGAATACGCGATCGAGGAAGTGCCGCCCGGACGTGAACAGCAGCCGATCATCCGGCATCTGAGCGAGGTTGAGCCGCAGCGTTCGCCCTGCGGCAGCAGCAGGAGAGTTCTCACGCGCGATGACGGGGTCGCAATCGGTGCGCACGTCGTCAGCATCAATGCCGCGGAGTCTCACTATCACAAGCGGACCACGGAGATCTACCATGTCCTCGAGGGCGAGGGGGTCCTCAGAGTCGGTGAGAAAAGCTGCGATCTCGAGCCCGGTCTGACGGTTTACGTCCCCTCGGGAATGCCGCATGGGGGAGAAGGGCAGTTCACGGCGCTCGTTATCATCGTACCGCCCTTTGACCCGGACGATCAGATAGTGGTATAGTAGGCCCCGCAGGACAGGCCGTCCGGCAGGAGGGAATCGGATGAATCTACGCACTGCTGTGCTCGTGTTACTCACGGCATTGGTCGCGGTCGCAGCATGGCCGCAGGCGGTCACGGAGCCGCCCGGGGATCCACCCATGCCCGCGATGGTAGTCGATGGGCACACCATGGCTCCGGCCGAGTGGGCCGGTGACCTCACCGGTGAGACGGTTACCATCAACGCCATACCCATGATGTACGTCGGGAAGGCCGCGCGCGAGGCAGGCCGAACCATCATGTTCGCGGACGCTCCCGAGGGAACGGTGTTAAGCATCCGCGTGGGACTGCGCAGCATCGATTTTTTGCTTCTGCCCCCGGGCGAGTTCTGGCGGCATCCATGGGTCAGGTATCTGATCGCGCAGGCCAACATCTACCAGTTGCAGCCGATGCCCTACTGGCCCTACGCTGAGGCAAACATACCCGCGCGGCCGCCCCATCATATCTCCCCACGGTGGCCGTTCCTTGTATGGCGGCCGGATGAGGAATGGCTGCTGCTCGAGATCGAGCCCGCTCCAGTTGATCCTGAGGACGTCGCGCCCGAATTGCGGGTCCCGATCGAGGTGCCAGACGTCCCCGATGTGCCCGATGTTGACGCCCCGCCGCCACCGGAACCGGACATGATGGACGAACCGCCGATGGAAGACCCAATGATGGATGAGCCGCCGCCGATGTAGGCCGCCCACTGTATACGATGCACCGATGACCACCGCGGGGATACTCTGCCGCGGTGGTCTCAGTTATGTGGAGGTCATGTCGTCTTCGAGGGTCAACTGTGATTGGACGGGTGGCGCATCAGTCGCAGGGGCGATCGCACCTTCTGCGGCCATCCTGCAGGTCGCCTTGCCGCTCCAAACGGGACGGAAACGCTGAGGAGAGATTGCTTCGGAACTCTGCATTTCGCGAGAGCGTCAGAACAACTGAGAAGCAACGCTTCGTTGTCTTCCTCTACTTCGGAGAGGAGCAAACGGTCTGATGATCAAAGACATTCCCCATGCGAAGACCATCCTGCTTTTCGGGCTGGGTGGATTCGTCCTGCTCCTCATCCTGCTTACCTGGATATATCCTGCATACTGTGAGCGGTATCACAACGTCAGGGAGGACAAGCTTCGCGAACACGTCGAGAGCACGTTCGGGGTCTCGGAGAGGTCGAATCCGTTCACAGATACTCCGGTTCTCAGCACGCCACTGACCGAGGAGGAATTGTCAGAGGCTGCGGCTTCCTCCCCCGATTACGACGTGAACTCAGCTCCAGAAGACCCCGATGGCGTTATTGAAGACAGTTCAGTAATCGATCGATGAGGGCGGCAGTGCGCGGACCTCGTCCGTGATCCATAGCACAAGCGGCCACAGCCCCGATTAGCCAGAGCGCACGCCCCGCTTTATCCTCACCTGGTTACCGAGATGTATCAGCATTGACTCAAGCCCCGTGCATCACCTTCCGATAGAAGGTTCAGCGCAGGTTCTGTTACGTGCTCGTTGCAATCAGACAGGTGAGCGCAGGACGGGCCGGGCGCCAGACACGTGCTCAGGAGCGCCAATCGCCAGGCGTGCCGGGTACCAGACCCCATTCCGGGTAACAGGGAGGATATGTTCATGTCACTGACCCGCATCAATCAGAACATCAGCTCCATCAACGCCCAGCGGAATCTGGACATCAACTCACAGCGTATAGGCCAGTCGATCGAGAGGCTCTCGAGCGGTCTGCGCATCAACCGCGGTGCCGACGATCCGGCCGGCCTCGTGATCTCCGAGTTGCTTCGCGCCCAGGTCACCGGACTGGACGTGGCGCAGAACAACGCTTCTCAGGGTGTGAACCTGATCAAGACTGCTGAGGGAGCACTCAACGAGGTCTCGGGCCTGCTTCGACAGATGCGCGACCTTGCAGTGGATGCTTCCTCGGACTCGAACAAGAACGCGGATGCGCGAGCTGCGCTGCAGTCTCAGGTGGAGTCTGCTCTCAACACCATCAACGAGATCGCGGTCAACACCAAGTACGCGGGACGCTCGCTGCTCGACGGCTCGGCGGGCACTGCCGTCACCGTGATTGACAGAAGCAGCGTAGTCTCCCATGGAATCAACACGCTTGCGGGCCAGGACGACGGATATGTCTCCATCGAGGTGACCACGGCCGCAGAGAGGGCCTCCAGTTCATCTGACACCGCGGGCGCAGTAGAGGCCGGCAACACTGTCGACGGAACGGGCAGTATCGATCTTTCCGGTGCTGAAGACGCACTCAGTCTTTACATTAGTGGGATCCAGGTGCAGGATGGCGCAAGTGCTCTGTCGATCGACGACTCAACCACCTGGCAGGACGTTGTCACCGCGATCAACACCACTTCAGCGCTGAGTGGTCGTGTGACCGCACAGATTGACGGCGGTGAGTTGGTTGTCAGCACTGTAGGTTATGGTGCCGATCAGCATGTGTCGGTAGAGTACTCCGGAACCTCGACCTCCGTCGAGGGGTTGCTTGACAGTGGCGGGGAGGTGCTGTTTGAGTCCGACACCGGCGTTGATGCAGTGGCGAACGTGGCATTCGGCGGCAACGCGCTGGGCGTTGACGACGTGGTCTTCGATGCGGGCAGCGGCCTTAGCATCGCCCACGCCGACTACGGCTCGATCACCCTCACGGAGAGTGCGGCGACCTCCGCGGCGACATATAGCGATGCGCTCTACGCCCAGGAGGGACAACTCTCATTCCAGATCGGCTACGGTGCCGGAGAAACGGCATCGACCAGCATTCGTTCGGTCAAGAGTTCTGATCTCGGTATCACCGCTCCGCTGTCGAGTATAGACGTATCTACCGTCAGTGGTGCTGAGAGCGGCATGGTCGTTATCGACGAGGCGATCAACCAGGTCTCAACCCTGCGGGGCAATCTCGGTGCTTTCCAGGTCAACGAGCTTGAAGCCGAGGCCCGTTCGCTCGCGGTCGCGCGCGAGAATCTGTCTGCGTCCGAGAGTCAGATCCGCGACACGGACTTCGGCCGCGAGATGGCGGAGTTCACCACCGGTCAGGTGCTGGTGCAATCCGCGACCGCGTTTCTTGCGCAGGCCAACTCCCTGCCCCAGCAGGTGCTGCAACTGATCAACGCGTAGCTTGCTGCATACATGGGTAGATAGTCTACGGGGCGCCTCCATCCGGGGACGTCCCGTTAGCCATTCTGGCCTGCCTGTCTGCGGCATCTGGCGTCCGGTGAAGTGATGATCCTAAGGGGAGGGGCTCTTCATGGTTTCTTACAGGTAGTTTCGCCGTTGACCGCGAATCGCATAATGAAGTGAGCGATTCGGGCGCCGGCCGGATGGTGGCTCGTGCCCCCTACCGTATATCGGAAGGAAATGCTGTGATGCGTGAGCAATCTGATGAGCCGACAGCAGACAGCGACTGCCAGCGATGGCTCGAATCCATTCGGCAACTGGTCGAGGCCGGTGAGCCACTCGATGACCTTCTCAGTGACGTTGCGGATGGCCTTCGTCAGCTAACCCAACTCGACCATGTGCTCGTCATACTTGGAAAAGGGGATGACGATGCGCCATCAGTTCAATACGCGAGCCTGAGCAGCAGCGAGCGAAGACAGATCAGTGATTATCTTGGGGCGGGACTCACCGGCATGAGGCTGTCGAAGAACACGCTGTCAGTGCTTGGCAATGCAGACGAATCTAAGCCTGTGGTGTGCGTGGAGAGTGTGCCGGCGATTGCCGAATTGCTGCAGAAGCTCGCTGACCAGGAGCGGATAGGTAACCTCGCGGCAAACACAGTACGCAATCAAAGTATCGAGCACGCATGTCTCGGCCTCCTGCGGCCGAACGGCACGGTGGTGGGGGCCATCATCGCGTTCTGCCGCGCTCGCAGGACCCCCACGGAAGATGACGTGGGACTTATGCGTGTGGTAACCGAACTCATCGATCAGGCAATCGGGGCAGGCTGAGTGGCTTTCATCGAGGCAGGTCGACATTCGGTTTCGAGCGAAACCGCCAAATCGTGGTCGAGACGACGCACCGCATCGGGAGGCGCGCGATGCCCGCCGAGAGACCGAATATCATTCTCATCAAAACCGACCAGCAACGTGGTGACTGCCTCGGTTGCGAGCACCATCCGGTGCTGCTTACCCCCAACATGGATGGTCTGGCGGCGGCGGGCGTGCGTTTCACCCACTTCTATGCGGAGTCGCCGAGCTGCATCGCCGTGCGCCGCTCGGTACTCTCGGGTCAGCACTGTCAGACGCACGGCATGGTGGGCTACCGCGATGGTCTAGAATGGGACGCGCCTCCAACGCTGCCGCAGGTGCTGCGCGATGCGGGCTATCAGACCCGCCTTATCGGCCGCTCGATGCACCAGCATCCCCGGCGCAAGCGTTACGGCTACGAGGAGACAGAGACCAACGAGGAGTATCGGCGGTGGCTGGAACTCGTCGGCCCGCCCGACAACGGAGGCTGGTTCGGCGGCGGAGTGATGCACAATGATTACACGGCCCACCCCTGGCCCCTCGATGAGCACCTTCACTTCACGAACTGGACGGTGCAACGCGCGCTGAGCTTCCTTGAACATCGAGATCCTTCGTGCCCTTACTTCCTCACGCTGGGGTTCATCGCTCCTCATCCCCCGCTACAGCCGCCCAAGCCGTACTTCGAGCGCTACCTGCGCTCGGGAGTGCCCGAGCCTGCGATCGGCGACTGGGCAGAGCCGCCGGAGTTCGGTGAAACCGGTGGCGGCGATCACGTAGCGCCCAACCGGGTGCAACTCACCGGCGAAGCGCTGCTCAGCGTCCGGGCCGCCTACTTCGGTCTAATCAACCACGTGGACGATCAGCTTCGTCGGCTTCTGAACCCTGTCATCGGTCTGGGGGGCGATCTCAAGCGTGACACAATAGTCGTCTTCACCAGCGATCACGGAGAGATGCTTGGCGATCACTATCTCTGGCGCAAGTCGCGCGCCTATGAGGCTTCTGCGCGCGTACCATTCATCGTGCGAGCTCCGGATCGCTTCGGTCTCGTGCCTGCGACGGTCGTGGACGCGCCATGTACTCATGCCGACATCATGCCCACACTCCTGCAGATGGCCGGGATCGATGCGCCGGACACGTGCGATGGACGCTCGCTTCTGACTCTTATGCGCGGCGAACAGAGTTCGTGGCGTGAGTACCTGCATATCGAGCACGCGGGGAAGCACATGGGGCTGACTGACGGGCGTGAGAAGTACATCTGGGACCCGAGAGACGGCTCTGAGCAATTCTTCGATCTGCGCGAGGATCCACACGAGTGCCGGGACCTTGTCCCCGATTCGGATTCCGCGGACCGACTCGAACTGTGGCGCATGCGCCTCATTGACGAACTGCACGATCGCCCCGAGGGTTTCGTCGAGAAGAAAGCGCTGGTCACAGGCCGCCCGTGGAGCGCCGTCATTCCCGGGAGGGGGAATCTGATCGAACGATAGGCCGATTGCGCCGGGACGCGCCGTTGCACATGCTGGTCGTGAGGGACAGGACACTTGTGTCCTGCCGAT